>JBPCWB010000066.1:0-24149 GCA_051009955.1 Hyphomicrobiaceae bacterium
CGGGCTGCGTTGAGGGTCTGCGCCGCAGCTGGCGTGATCTCCCCCCACTCGGGATGCATTACGTGATCTTCGATTTGCTGCGACTTCACCGGCAGAAATGTCCCGGCACCGACATGCAAGGTCAGAAAGATTTGGGCAACGCCGCGTGCTGTCAACGCATCGAACAACCGATCAGTGAAATGTAACGCCGCCGTCGGCGCCGCGACGGCACCGTCCCGCGCCGCAAAGATCGTCTGGTAGGTGGCAGCATCATATCTATCAGGCGCCCGCTTGGAGGCGATATACGGCGGCAACGGCAGCGCACCCACTTTCGCAATGGCAGCATCGAGTTCGGTTCCGGTGCAATCAAATGCGAGTTCAACTTCGCCGCCATCCCAGCGGGCCGACACCGTGGCCTCTAACGCGTCCGCAAGACTTATCGTTTGGCCATGCCCGAAGCGGACGCGGTCACCGACATCAAGCTTTCGTGCCGGCTTTGCGAATGCCCGCCAACGACGTGCATCAATCCTTTTATGGAGATTGACCGAAATCCGTGCGCGCGACTCCTGACGTACGCGCTCGCCCTTCAGGGCTGCGGGAATGACACGTGTGTCGTTCAGCACGACCACATCGCCGGCCTGCAAAAGATCAGGCAGCTGGTGGACATTGCGATCGCTTAGGCTGGCATTGTCCACGACAAGCAGCCGCGCCGCATCACGCGGCTCAACGGGTCGCAAGGCGATGAGCTCATCTGGAAGTTCAAAATCGAAGAGCTCGGTGCGCATGCCGTCACGTGTCCACCATGGATTGACGCCGGTTGACTTGTCCGGCAATTTCGGGCGATCGGCTGTCGTCTTTTGGTGCCCGACGTGAGCCCCGGGCACCTCAGCAATGCAGCACTGCCAATCCTACGCCTGTGCCTGGCAAATCTAGGAAACGTCAGCTGCGACCCGCATCGCAACGATACTGTCCGGACTCTGGACGGGCTCACCGCGCTTGATCTTGTCGACATTATCCATGCCGTCGATCACCTTGCCCCAGGCGGTGTATTGATTATCAAGAAACGTTGCGTCATCGAAGCAAATAAAGAACTGGCTATTTGCACTATTTGGCGAAGCAGCCCGAGCCATAGAACAGACTCCGCGCACATGCGGCTCCGCATTGAACTCGGCCTCCAGGTCTGAATACGATGATCCGCCGGTGCCGGTGCCTTGCGGACAGCCGGTTTGCGCCATGAAGCCGTCGATAACGCGGTGAAACACGATACCGTCATAGAAGTTCTCGCGGGCTAAAGTCTTGATGCGCTCAACGTGCTTCGGGGCCAGATCGGGTCGCAGCTCAATGACCACCTGGCCTTGCGTCGTCTCCAAGAGAAGTGTGTTTTCGGGATCTTTGATATCAGCCATGTAAATCGACTCCTGATCGATGTGTGTTAGGATTTTTCCGGAACTAGATAAGCCTTGATGATGCGGTCCGGGCTCGAAGGCGGCTCGCCCGGCGCAATCTTTTCGACGTGGTCCATGCCGTCAACAACCTGTCCCCACACGGTGTATTGGCCGGTCAGGCCGCGGCAGCCCTGGTCGTTGAAGCAAATGAAGAACTGGCTGTTGGCGGAGTTTGGACTCGACGAGCGCGCCGCACCAACCGTTCCGCGCTTGAAGACGTAGCCGTTAAACTCAGCCTTGAGGTCGCCGTATTTCGATCCGCCGCGGCCCGTGCCCGTGGGATCGCCGGATTGGGCCATGAATCCTGGGATTACACGATGAAAGACGATATCGTCGTAGAACCCTTCGCCGGCCAGACGTTTGACGCGCTCGACGTGCTTGGGTGCCAATTCGGGCAGCAGCTTGATCCGCACATCGCCGGTCTTGAGTTTGACGACCAAAACCTGCGAAGCTGCCGTTGCCGTTGCCGTTGCCGTTGCCGAGGAAGACGGCGACGTCGTCTTTGGAGGGTCAACGGGTGCAGACACTTTCGGACCTTCCGAGCAGGCCGCAAGGAGCAATAGAACTGAGGATAGCAGACCGAAGACTCGAACCATTTCAGACTCCCTAGTTGATTGCAGTCGCACATCCGGTGGCGGACTTATCGCGCCAATACAGCGCTGCGGCAATGCTTTGGCATGGACGTCAGTGTCGCGTCGATCGCCCCAAGGTTTGCGTCACCCAACTTTTGCCCGCAACCGTTCAGCAACGACATCTGAGACGAAGTGCGCAACATCACCACGCATCATGGCAATCTGGCGCACTAGGTTCGCTGCAATATGGCGAACCTCGGGAGAAGCTGACAAGAACACCGTCTGGATTTGCGGCGCCATCTGACCGTTCATGCCGGCCATTTGCATTTCATAGTCGAAATCAGTGCCGTCCCGCAGACCTCTGATGATGATGCTTGCACCCTGTTCCCGGGCGGCTTCCACGGCAAGATTATCGAACGTCGCAAGACGAATCTCAGCCCCGTGCTTGGCTGCGATATCTCCAACCGCTTCCTGAAGCATGGCGATCCGTTCGTCGGCCGTGAACATCGGTACTTTGCCGTCGTGAACTCCGACGCCGATCACCAGTTCGTCGACGATCGTCAACGCCCGCGCAATAACGTCCGTGTGGCCTAGTGTAACCGGATCGAACGACCCGGAATAAAATCCAATGAGAGGCATTGATCACCAAGTGTTGTCTGCCATCGGCCCTGACCCTACGCCGCCATGATTGAATTGCAATGACCTTGTCATCGGGCACCAATCAACGATTTGAGTCGGCGGCTAGTCCTCTGCGCCGGATCCATCGCCGTCGCCATCGCCACCGGTCGGAATGGAACCGGGGTCGCGATCATCACCGTCATCTTCATCATCGGCCGCATCCTCGGGAATACGCTCGACGGACACCACCTTTTCATCCTTACCCGTTCGGAAGATCCGCACGCCCTGTGTATTGCGTGATGCAATCCGGACATCGTGCACCGGACAGCGGATAAGTTGCCCGCCATCGGTAACCAGCATGATCTGATCGCCGTCCTCAATCGGAAAGGCGGCGGCCAGGCGGCCATTGCGGTCGTTGGTCACCATTGCGGCGATGCCTTTGCCGCCCCGGCCTGACACACGATACTCGTAAGCCGACGAGCGCTTGCCAAAACCCCTTTCCGACAAGGTCAGAATGAATTGCTCCTTGCCGGACAATTCCGCAAACCGTTCCGAAGTGATTTCTGCCGGGCCGTTATCGTCTTCGATCTCGGTATCGAGCTCAACGGCGACGTCTTCGATATCATCACCGGTTTGTGCACGCCGCAGCGCCGCCGCTTGCTTAAGATAGGCGGCACGTTCTGACGGCGAGGCATCAACGTGCGTCAGGATGGCCATCGAAATGACCAGATCACCACTGTCGAGCCGAATACCGCGAACACCAGTCGAGTCGCGTCCCTTGAAGACGCGAACATCGGTGACGGGGAAGCGGATACACTGGCCGCCACTTGTCGTCAGCAGCACATCGTCGTGTGGCGTACAGATCGCGACGTTGACGATCTGATCGTCATCATCGAGCTTCATCGCGATCTTGCCGTTACGGTTGATGTTCTCGAAGTCGGCAAGACTGTTGCGGCGAACACCGCCGGACCGCGTCGCAAACATCAACTCCAACGATCCCCAGGACTCGGCATCCTCCGGGAGCGGCAGAATTGTCGTGATGACTTCGTTTTGTTCCAACGGCAGCAGATTGATCAGGGCCTTGCCGATCGACTGCGGATTGGCGGCCGGCAGTCGCCAAACCTTCATGCGATAGCACATCCCGCGCGACGAAATGAACAGCACCGGCGTGTGTGTGGACGCGATAAAGATCTGGGTCGCGAAATCTTCGTCACGGGTCGTCAGACCCGACCGGCCCTTGCCACCACGGCGTTGCGCCCGGTATGTCGCAAGCGGCACGCGCTTGATGTAGCCGCGATGCGTCACCGTCACCACGACATCCTCGCGCTGGATCAGATCCTCATCGTCGAAATCACCAACGGCATCAATGATCTCGGTCTTCCGTGGCGTCGCAAATTCATCGCGAACGGCGACTAACTCAGTCGTGATGACATCGATGATCTTACGTCGGCTCGACAGCGTTTCGAGATAATCCTTGATCTCGCCGGCAAGCTTTTGCAGGTCGTCGCCGATCTCGTCGCGCCCCAGCGCCGTCAGACGCTGCAAGCGCAAGTCAAGAATACCCTGCGCCTGTTCGTGACTGAGCCTGACGGTGCCTTCTTCTGTCAGGCGATGTCGCGGATCGGCAATCAGTTCGACCATCGGCGCAATGTCGCGCGCCGGCCAGTCTCGCGCCATCAACTGCTCGCGTGCATTTGCCGGCGTGGGTGCGCGGCGGATCAGGGCAATCACCTCATCGATATTGGCAACAGCGATGGCCAGACCGACCAACAGGTGGGCACGCTCGCGCGCCTTGCGCAGCAGAAACTTGATGCGGCGACTGACAACGACTTCGCGAAACTGACAGAACGCGGAGATCATGTCCCGCAAATTCATCTGTTCCGGTCGCCCGCCATTGAGTGCCAGCATATTGGCACCGAATGATGTTTGCAGATCTGAAAAGCGCCACAACTGATTGAGAATGACATCGGCGACGGCATCGCGCTTGAGCTCGATGACGATGCGCATCCCCTCGCGGTTCGACTCATCCCAAATGTCGGAGATTCCTTCGATCCGCTTTTCGCGGACCAGATCGGCAATCTTTTCGATCAGGGTCCGTTTGTTGACCTGATAGGGGATTGCTGTGACGACCAGCGCGTAACGGTCCTTGCGGATCTCCTCCACATCAACGGTGGACCGCATGACGATTGATCCGCGGGCTTTGTGATACGCGTTGAGGATACCGCCACGCCCGAGGATCGATGCACCGGTGGGGAAATCGGGTCCTTTGACGATTTCACAAAGCCCCTCAACCGTGATTTCGGGATCCTCGAAATACGCGATGCAGGCATCTATCACTTCGCCGAGGTTGTGCGGCGGGATATTGGTCGCCATGCCAACCGCAATACCGCCCGCGCCGTTGACCAGCAGGTTCGGAAACTTGGCCGGCAACTGCACCGGTTCCTGCATGGAACCGTCATAGCTCTCCTGATAGTCGACAGTGTCCTTGTCGAGATCATCGAGCAGAAACTGTGATACCTTGGCCAGACGGCTTTCCGTATAGCGCATGGCCGCGGGCGGGTCGCCGTCGACGGAGCCATAATTGCCCTGACCGTCGACCAGTGGCACGCGTAACGAAAAATCCTGCGCCATGCGGACCAGGGCATCATAGATCGCGCTGTCGCCATGGGGGTGATAGTTGCCCATCACTTCGCCGACGGTCTTGGCCGACTTGCGGTAGGGTCTGTCGTGGCGGTTTGTCGCTTCGTGCATCGCGTAGAGAATGCGACGATGCACCGGTTTCAAGCCGTCGCACACATCGGGCAGCGCGCGGCTCACGATCACGCTCATCGCGTAATCGAGATAGGAGCGCTTCATTTCATCGGTGATCGATACAGCGCGAACATCACTCGGTTCCCCACTCTGGGGCGGCACAGTGTTATCGTCTTCAGCCAACGTGTTAGTTCCTTAAGGCTTGGCGCGCCACGCACCGCGCATGCCCCCGAATCGACGCACGCGTGCAATGCAACATCTATATATAGCGCGTCGCCCTCGGCCACACCAAGATAAGACGCGCGACAAATCGCGATTTCCGACGGTTTTCCAATCTTTTGAAGCAATTGCGCCGATCTGCGATCAAGTCGCACCCTATCGTCACGACGCCGTCTTGCCCTCGTCAAATAGGAACACTAGATGGCGGGCATCGCGGTGCTGCCAAAGGTGGCAATCTACGCCACCGTTCTGGACGGCACAGCAAAGCCTATCGAGGAACAAATCATGAAGAAACTGGCCATTTTGCTCAGCGCGGCCCTGAGCCTTGCCGTGGTCAACGCGGCATACGTCAGCGCAGCCGACCAAACCGTGCCGGAAGGCGTCTTTTTTGCCACCCAACAGCCAGATCAGTACTTGGCTGCTGACCTGCTTTTGAAGGCCAAAGTCCGCGGTGCGGACGGTGAGATATTCGGCGATGTCGAAGACCTGATCATGAACCAATACAATCAGGTCGAGGGCGTTATCATCGGCGTGGGCGGCTTCCTGGGTCTCGGCGAGAAGCGTATCGGAGTGCGCTACAGCGCCCTTCAATTCAAGGACGAGGGTGGTGAAACGATTGTCTCGCTTCCCGAAGCGACCAAGGAACTGATCAAGTCGCTCGACCCGTACAAGCGTGCGCGCCCGCCAAAGTCATTTCTTCAGGGCGTAACCGAGCGGGCCAAAGAGCTCGCGGCGAAGACGTCCGAGACGACCAAAGACGCCTATGAAAAGGCAAAAGAGAAGGTCGGCCCGGCTTTGGAGAAAGCGCAGCAGGAAGCCGGCAAAGCCTACAATAAGGCCAAAGAGGCAACCCAGACAGCGATCGAAAAGGCGACCGAGGCCGCGAAACCTCAGCCCCAGCAGTAGTTGTGGCGGCGTCGGCCTCAGCCCACCAGAGAGGTCAAGCCTGAAACCAATCGCCTTGCCCTGGCCATCAGGGCAAGGCACCGCAGGCTAGTCTGAAAACACATCAAGATCACCGACGGTCAAGGGCTCCGCTGATGAGCAGCGAACACGGTGTCGAAGTTGTCTCCTTGAGCGACCCGGTTCACCAATCGCTTGAAGTCGGCACGCCCGACAGCGCGATCAATTTTCCGAACCACAGCAGCAGCAGCACCATAAGACGCACGCCATCCAACCGCGCGTGTGTGACCGAGCCATTGTCGCAATGTCCGATGCGTCACGACAGTATCGCGCGCAGCTCTTGAGACGCGCCGTCCCAGCCGCTTGTCACCCGACACCATCACGGCCAATCCCTCGTCGAACCAGACAGGAACAACGGCTTGAAAAATTCCGCGAAACCCGATGCGCTTGTGTAGTTCAACGTGACTCAGTTCGTGGGCAGCAATGGTCTCATTGAGCCCTGTCGGCGCGAAGCGGACGGCCTGCCAGCCGTAGGCGATAGCGTCAGCAGTCCCACCTCCAAACGATTCAACACACCCGGCTGTGCGGCAAACAACGATAATCGGTTTGGCCTGCAACGAGCCATAGAAGCTTCGCACACGCTGGCGTGCGCGCTGAAATACGGAAAGAGTGCGCCGCTCTTCACGTAACGGTGTACCTGGCTCGACATAGATTCCGCCGGCAATTCCGCGCATGCCAAAACACGCCGGACAGAGCAGGCGGTGCTCGCCGGGAATAGCCATATAGAGCAGGATGGGAACCAACAGCACCGCCGCGATCAAGCCCAGTGCACGCACCGGCCGACCCGCCATTGCTCGCCTCCGCCGGGAGTTAATGGGGCACGTCGATAGTCATGTGCTTGCCGCCGTCGCCGCCGTGCTTGCTGTCGTAAGCGCGCACGGTCACCATCTTGACGGACGCCGGAATCTTCACGCCGGACAGTGATCGGGTAAAGGGCTGTTCGTCGACGTGGGGATGATAGAGCACGCGTGTTCCAAGCACCTTGCCGGCGGGATCGACCACCTCCCACTTGTTGGCGTAGTGTTTCCAGCCCGTATCCGCATGCTTCAGCGTCACATCGAATCGGAATGCGTTCCCGGACTTCGCTACCTTGACGCCGACGACATCAGCGCCACCCGCGATGCTCGGCATCATTGTCGCGAGCAAGCCCAGGATACTGATCGCCAATGTAACAAGAGTAGAATTCGGCTTGATAAGCATGATGTCAGTCCTTCATTGGGCATCGCGCAGTTGTGTCCACCAAACGGATACCATAAACCGGTGCGCGTACATTTCACGTCATCTTGACATCAACATAGACGTCGAACGGGATAAATTCATGGCTGCCGGCAGTTCCACAAAAGTCGTTCTCATCGCGCTCACGGCAAATTTCTTGATCGCTTGCGCAAAATTTTCCGCCTATTTGTGGACCACGTCGTCGGCGATGCTTTCGGAATCGATCCACTCGCTGGTCGATACCTCCAACCAAGCCCTCTTGCTCTATGGTGACCGCCGCTCGAAGCGGCCGGCCGATGCGACGCACCCATTCGGTTATGCACGGGAACTTTATTTTTGGAGTTTCGTCGTCGCCATTCTGCTGTTTGCTCTCGGTGCCGGATTTTCGATCTACGAAGGTATTGAGAAGCTCCTGCATCCGCACCCGATCACCGACCCCTACATCAACTATCTCGTCCTCGTCGTGGCGTTGGTTATCGAGGGCTATGCGACGTCTGTCGCCATTTCCGAATTCAATTCCCGGCGAGGCGCAACGGGCATCCTGCGCGCATTGCGCGATTCGAAAGACCCGGCGCTCATCACCATTCTACTCGAAGACCTGGCGGCGATTACCGGCCTGATCGTAGCTTTTGCCGGAGTGTTTCTTGCGCATGTTTACGAAATTGCACAGGCCGACGGCGTCGCCTCTATCGCCATCGGCTGTGTGCTGGCCTTGGTCGCCATCTTCCTCTCCAACGAGGTCAAAGGACTGCTGATCGGTGAAGCTGCCCGACCGCATGTCCAGGAGGGCATTCGTGCTTTGATCAACGCTGAGAAGGCGAGCAATGGGCACATTCTTGCGATCAATGAGATCCGCACGATGCAGCTGGGCGCCCGCGACGTCCTCGTCGCAGCCAGCGTCGACTTCGATGACACGTCGACGGCTGTCGACGTTAAAGAGACGACACAACGACTGGAACTCAAAATCCGGGAGGCTTACCCGGAAGTACAGAAGTTTTACATCGAAGTGCAGGCCGCGGCCGACCACCACAAAATGTTGAACCACACGAAGGAAAGTTAGGCGAACAACGTCTGCCGACAGGCTATTGCGCGACCGCCCGAGTTTGGATGAGTGCCGTATCAGCCGGCATCGCATGACCAACCTGATCCTCGATCAACCGGGCAATGGCGCGGCCGGCCAATTCATTTCCGCGGACGTTCCAATGCCAGTCGAATTCGAACTCGAAGCGTTGGCCATTGACTGCAAAATCACGCCGGAACACCTCCTGCAGATCGACGAACGGCAATTCCAGCTCGGCCGTCAGTTCCGCCGCGATCGTGTTGAGCACCCCAACCTCATATTGGTCGGGCGACTTGCGGGCATAGATCGCTTCGCGGACGGCATCCATGGCAATCACGAGCTTGAAGTTGTGTCGACGGCTCAGCGCTTTCATTTCGCGAAGGACATAGCGTGCAATGGCGCGATTGCTTCGGTGATCACGGATTTTGCGGACGTCGACGGCTGATCGAACGAAATTGGGGTCCCAGTCCTCAGCGCCGCCCGAGAAGTAGCGGCTAATCCAGCGCTTCGCCATCAGAGTGAGGCCGGTCTCGGAGTAGAGATATCGGAAGACGGCTGAGGCTCGAGCCCGATCGGGCCAGCCACCGTCAAAGTCTGTTGGTTGAACCTCGAGGATATTGCCGCCTGCTGCGCGACGCAACTTCATGAAGCTCGAGGCGTAGCGTGTTTTGAGAAGGCGATAGCTTTCATCGAAATCGTTGTGGATGAGAGGCACGACGACGATGTCCGGGCGGTATTGTACAACCTCTCGCCGTAGGACATGGAGATACTGGCTCAGCGGCGCACCATCCATGCCGAAACGATAGACTTCGGCATGATACCCCTTAGCCTGTAGCTGGCGCTCGATGATGGCCGGAAAGCCTTGCTCGACATTGACGAACGCCCCGTGGACGTAAGAGTCACCAACGATAGCAATCCGCATCCGCCCCGGAATCTTATCCGTCTCGTAATAAGGCAAACGGGAATTCCAGCCTTGCGCGTTAATTGTTACGACGGATTGGGTCTGATCGGGATGGCGGAACACAGCTCGCGTATTCGGCTCGTAGCGCACCACCTGATTGATGGTCACGTTCCGCAACAGGCCATCTGGAACAAGAATGTATCGAAATACGACAAACTCAAGAACGACAGCCAGCACTGCCAATGAGAGGAGCGTTAATGTCAAGTTTCCGAGTATTTCTAGGGCACGACGCATGATCGACGCGGCTCCGGAACGAGTGAGCAGACACGTCTCCAGCAGCAATAGATATGCCAGCACTGGCCCACCGCCACCATCCATCAGCACAGTCGGCGTCGGACCGAGCCCGAGAATTCATCAATCAGCACAAAAAGCAAACGCCCTCACAGCAGCGCTGAAAGGGCGTGTATTTACAGTGGTTCGAAAGATACCAACTAGAACGGGATTTCGTCGTCCAACGGCTTGTCAAAGCCGCCGCCGCCGCCCGCTGGCTTGCGCGGCTCATCATAACTGCCGCCGCCACCGTCGCCCGTGCTGTCGTAGCTCGACTGACCACCCTCCGACATACCGCCGGACGCGCCACTGCGGCCATCCAGCATGGTCAACGTCGAATTGAACCCTTGCAGTACAACCTCGGTCGAATAGCGATCTTGGCCCTGCTGATCCTGCCACTTCCGCGTCTGCAGTTGGCCTTCCAAGTAGACTTTCGATCCCTTGCGCAGGTACTGTTCCGCTACGCGACACAAGCCTTCATTGAAGATCACAACGCGATGCCACTCTGTCCGCTCGCGGCGTTCTCCACTGCCCTTATCGCGCCAGTTTTCTGATATCGCCACACTGCAGCTGGCAATCGGACGCCCGTCCTGCGTTCGGCGGATCTCCGGATCTGCGCCGAGATTTCCGACCAGAATGACTTTATTCACTGAACCGGCCATGACGGAGCCTTTCTGTTTTGTGCGCCAACGTCGCGTGTACCAGGCAAGACGCCCAACAACTCGTTCTGCCGCCGGAGGAGACGTTGATCTCGATTCGTTGCCGCTACACTAGCCGACTTCGCAAAACGCAAGCGCAGACATGGACGCTTGTCCACTGGATTCGCGGCACAATTATGTTCTACTATTGTTCTCCTGCGCTTGCAAATACAAAGCGATCGCAGGCGCGCGATAGAAATGGCTCGATCAATCGCCCGCTAGCGGCTTGTCAGCCGCTGTTGGCGGAGCGCTCCTTTTCGGCCATTCGACGCTTCAACTCCTCCGGAGTCAGGCGGACAATGTCCTCATTTTGGTGGGCATACAGATCAAAGCCCTCCGTATCCAGGTCCTCCAGGACAATGGTTCGGGTCAGAACATCAGCCTTCCAAGCATCCTGCTTCGGTTGACGTGCATGAAACTCAGGCATCACCTCTGCAGCGAATAACTTCAGACTGTCGCAGATGTCCTGGTGGCTGGTCTTACCGGCCTGATTAAGCAAGATCACCTGGTCGACATGTGCATCCTCGAACTGGCGCAATCGCTTTCGTATCGTTTCGGGCGAACCGATGAGACCATTGCGCAGCGCCTCCTGCGCCTTATCGGTCCGACGCCATGTCTGATACTCCTGCCAAAGATTGCTCGTGCCAGGTGCATCGACCCCCTTGCGACCGTAGTAGGACAAAGCAAAAATGAAGAATGTCCACCCTGACGCTTTGGCGAGAGCTTCTTCGTCAGTCTCCGCGCACATGAAGCCGTTGACGATGGCAATGTTCGGGTTCGGCGCGTAGTCCGTTAGCGGGTTCGGCTGGTTCAGAAGATTGTTGTAATACTTGTGGACCCAGGCACGCGCGGCATCGGGCGAGACGAAGCTAAATCCGAGTGCCCCCATCCCCCACTCGCCAGCGTTGCCGATCGTCTGGATATTCGAGCAGGCCACCCACAACGGCGGATGCGGCTTTTGCAGCGGTTTGGGAATGACATTGCGGGCCGGGAAATCGAAGAACTGTCCGTGGAATTCCCAATTGTCTTTGGTGAACATGGGAATGATGGCTTGCACCGCCTCTTCCCATCGATCGCGCTTGCTGCGAACCTGCACGCCAAAAGGATGCAGCTCCGCCGGCCCGGCTCCCTCACCCATTCCAAGTTCGACACGTCCACCCGAGATCAGATCGAGGGTGGCCACCTTTTCCGCAACGCGATGCGGTTGGTTTGTGGTAATCTGAATAACACCATGACCAAGCCGGATCGTCTTCGTCCGCTGGCTGGCCGCTCCGAGAAAAACCTCCGGCGCCGCCGAATGCGAGTATTCCTCCAGGAAGTGATGCTCGACCTCCCATACGTAGTCGTATCCGAGTTGATCGGCGAGTTCCACCTGCTCAAGCGACTGCTGAAACAGGTCGTACTCACTCGTCTCATGCCACGGACGCGGCAGTTGATGTTCATAGAAGATGCCAAACTTCACGCTCGCCGACTCCCGACCCGAACTGATGCCGGCGAACTCACCCCTGCAGGCGCCGTTCGGGGGGCGGGCAGAGTTGTGAACGCGACAATTCCGATCCGGAAGGATAGCTGACGCCGGCGCCGCCAATCAATTGACAGGCTGATTTCTGCGCCCGCGAAGCCTCTTAAAGAGAGTTTCTCGGATGAGCCATACCCTACTGGCCGATCCGTGCATCCACACTAGACGCCAGCTCCTGCATCAATTCCTTGTCGACGGACTGCCCCGGCTTGCAGTCTTCCTGTGAATTCAAACGGAGGTAAATTGCCGGCAGGTCACCGCGAAACTGGCGACCTGTCGCACGCCGCGCAACGCCTTCAGCGACCGATCCCGCTGCCCAGCGCGCTTTGCACGACAGCGTTTCGAGAAAGCTCGTCAACTCCGTACGGTAGTCCGGCGAGTTGGCCGGATCTGCGACGGTCGCCAGCGCCTGCCAGCGGCCGGCGGCGTCGGTCAAGCCCCACTCGGCGGATGTCTTGCGCGACATCAGGCCTTTGAGGCTTTCCGCAACGGCGATCCGGAGCTTGTTGTCGCTGATCGTCTTGAGTGTCAACTCAAGAGATTCGCGATCAATCTTCGACAGCGGTTTGATCTCCAATGTCGTGAAGTCGGCCAGCCGCAGTTTGTCGGCTGTCGGCGGCAGCGTCATCCACACCTTGGCGCGGCGCATGTCGACACCGGTCAAATCACTACCGGTCATGTCGGCGCTGTGCAGACGCGCCTGCACGATGCTGGCGCCGCTCATGTCAGCGTCCCGCAATACGGCACCCTGCAGATGCGCGTGGGCCAATGAACCGCCTTGCAGCTGCGCATTGGAGAAATCGGCAAACTGCAGCTGCGCGCCGTTGAGATCCGCCCCTTCAAGGTGAGCGACGACAAAGCTGGCGCCTTGCGCCTGAATTCCAGCTGTCAGGTTGGCTTTCCGCAAGTTGGCGTTCCAGAAGTTCGTCGATTCCATGATGGCGAACTTGAGAACCGCTCCGGACAGGTTCGCTTCCTCGAACTTGGAATGGCTGATGTCTATGCCGGTCAGTTGCGCTCCGCCCAGCTTGGCCTTGGTGAAATTGGCCTCGCGAGCGCTCGCACACTTCGCTTTTTCGCGCCCTTCGCCCAACAGCAATTCCGTCTCATCCTGGCAATTCAGCTTGGCTTTCGAGAGGTCCGTCCCGACAAGACTTGCACCATTGAGATTAACGCCGGTCATATCGGCCTGATGCAGATCGGAGCGATCCAGCTTGGCAAAGCGCAAGTCGCGCCCACGCAGCGAGATCGAAGTCTCTCCCGGTGTGACATCCTTGTCGGCGACAAGATCGAGATCGGTGACAATCAGATTGCGCTTAAAGAACTGCAGGAGCGTGTGGTCCGACCGCCCGGCAAGAAACGCGATCGCAAGGTCCTTGAACCCTGCAGTGGAGGCGGACGATCCATCCTTCTTATCTGTCTCCAAGTAAGCGCGCACGGACCGGTCCAACGCCTCGCCTGGAACGGTTGCAACGAAGAACGAAAACGCGGCGGCAAAGACCAACACCAGGATCGTCGTCAGAAGACTCAGCGGGTTGGCGATACTGGTGCGCCAGAAGGCTTGAAAGAAGCTCGTTTCGGCGCGCGTCAGAAACACCCCGATCAGCATCAAGACGACAATGTCCAGCATCAACGCAATACGCTGTGTCCAGGTGATCCAGATATCATGGTAGGCGAGGAACGAAATCTGAATGAACAGCAGCAGAACCACCGGCAGGATCGCCAGTGTAAGCCAGGACATGGAGTGCAGAAACAGGCTCATGATCCATGATCGCTGCGGTCCGGCGACGCCCTGGACAAAGAAAAAATTGTGCAGCTCAAGACGCAATGGATGGGTGCGCCTGGACGTCGGCTCGAGTTGACGCACGGACATGTCGAATTCGAGCGTTTTCCGCGCCAGCAAGACCAGTTGCGAGATGAGCCCGAGGTGAAAAAGCAGCAGGAAAACCGGGGCAAACTGAAAAAACTGCACGAGCGGGATTGGAACATTGAGGATCGGAAGCTGGACGGCTTTCTCGAGCAGCAGGTCCTTGTGCGTGACGCCTGCAACCGCAATCATGAGGTAGGCCATCACCGCAAGAAAAATCAGCCAGGCCATGTGCGCAGTATCGCTGGAGCGATTCACGGCTTCGAGCAGTGAATAGGGGTTGACCGGCGTTTCCCCGTCGGAGTCGATATGCGCAACATCACTCATGCGGGAGGCCTCCCCACTCGATACATTGGATTTTCCGACGGGAACATAGCGGACATCACTGTCAGTCGTAACAACCTTGCTTTCCAGAAACCGCGCCCCGACGGAGACAGTTGCCCTAGTGTTGCTGGGCGGACACCTGCGACGTCTCGTACCCCGTGACCAGGACCACACACATGTGAGTTGCGGCCAAACTGCGGCAAGTGAAACGGGCCGTCGAAAGCTTCCCAAATTTCAGAGAGTTACAAATAGCGCATCTGGTGTTGTCATTACCTCATGCGCGATAACCACATCATCCGCAGCTACTTTGCATCACTAACCACCCATCACGGAATAACCGCCGTCGACCGGAATTGCTGTGCCCGTTACAAAGTCCGATCCAGAGCCAGCAAGAAATACGGCCACGCCTTCGAAGTCATCCGGATTGCCCCACCGGCTTGCCGGCGTACGCGCCTCGACCCGGTCATGCAGGCCGTCGACCTGAGAACGCGCATTGCGTGTCAGCTCGGTGTCGATCCAGCCGGGCAAGACCGAATTGACCTGGATGTTGTCTTGCGCCCAGGCCGTTGCGAGTACGCGCGTGAGCTGAACAACCCCGCCCTTGGTCGAAGCGTAGGCGGCCGCGAACGGCAGCCCGAAAATGGACGCCATTGAACCAATCGTAATGATCTTGCCGCCACCCTGCGATTTCATAGCCGGGTAGACTGCCTGCGCACAATAGAACGGTCCGGTCAGATTGGTCTCTATGATCCATTTCCATTGCTCTGTCGTGTAGTCCTGCGGTGGCTTTCGGTCATTGACGCCGGCGTTTGCGATGAGACAGTCTGCACGACCGAAGCGATCCAGGGTTGCCTTGACCATGGCATGAACTGACTGCTCATCGCTGACATCAACCTGGATCGTTGCAACCTCGGCACCCAACTCTCGTAGTTCGCTGGCAGCTCGTTCAGATTTGTCCTGATTGCGGGCGGCGATGACAATCGATGCTCCGGCCTTGGCCAATCCACGCCCCATGCCGAGGCCGATGCCGCCATTGCCGCCTGTAATGAGGGCCACCTTGCCTGTCAGATCGAACATCATCACGTTACTCCTGCGAAAACCGATACGTCTTCAATTGCTGGCCTAAAGCCTTCAACGTTCAAGTCGAACCACCCACTTCCCTTCCTTGCCACCCAACGGCGCGATCATAAGGCCGGTCCTTGTCTGTCGGGAGGAGGGGAGGGCATGCGGTGTGGTACCGCCCTGGTGGCGGAAGGACCCTAAACCCTGCTCGACCGAGATGAAACCGTTCTCGCACATGGCATTTACGCAAGGCTCAGGCTCGCCTGCAACGTGCAAGATGGCAAACTCAAAAAAGATCCGGTCGCGACACAAAACCCTTGGGAATCGGTCTGCGGCCCTGTTAGACCTCGTCGCAAAAGAAGTTGAGATATCGGAGCCAACCCTGTGTCGTACGATTGCTTGAACTGCCCCGGCTATTGCTGCTCGTACCCGGTCATTGCTCTTCAAAAGCGAGACATCCAGCGGCTCGCCAAGCACCATGGCATGACCAACGAGGAGGCCGAGGCCAAGTTCACCAAAGAGGCGCACGGCCACAAACGCGTCATGCGCCGCAAGAAAGATGAGCACTTTGGACGAATCTGCAGGTTCTTCGATACGACGGCTCGGCGCTGCACCATCTACGAAGCCCGCCCCGCTATCTGCCGGGAATTCCCCAACGAAAAGCGCTGTGGCTATTACGATTTCCTGCAATTCGAACGCCGCCACCAAGATGATGCCAACCACGTCGCCATCACTGACAGCAGCGCCTGGACGTAATCCCAGGATCTAGTCCTCGACGACGATGTATTTGTAGAGTTCGTCAGCCCGCTTCGGTGTCTCTTTCATGGCCCAGTCGCGAACAGAGACGCCCGCTTCGTGCACAGTGTTCTCATCGCCGGAAACCAGCGGATGCCACCATGCCAGATCGTGGCCCTCATCAACGAGGCGGTACGCACAAGTCTCGGGGAGCCAACTCAATTCGCGGGTCAAGGCCGGCGTCAACTGCAGACAATCGGGCACTTTCTCGCGGCGGTTGGCATAGTCTGCACAGCGACACGTCCCGGTGTTCAGGAGCTTGCAGGCGATCCGTGTCATGTGGATATCGCCGGTGTCCTCGTCCTCCAGTTTCAGCATGCAGCATCGACCGCAGCCGTCGCAAAGCGATTCCCACTCATCGTGCGTCATATTTTTGAGCGACTTTCGCTTCCAGAAAGGCTGATCGTCCGATTCACAACCACTTGACATGTTCGCTCACTATGGCGAGGCCCAAGTTGCTGAACAAACACAAATCCTGTGCTATTCTCGAGCCGTCTCATAATCTAGGTTCCTCGACGCGTGCTAACCGTCCCGGAAGCATAGGGCAAGAGCATTGAGCGATTGGTTTTTCAAGCAAGGTGGCCGTCACCGTATCGTCGACTGGCTCGGTCTGGACGCCTGGATTGACTCGACGTTGTCCGGTATCTGGAGCCTGCTGAAGGACCGGTACAACGCTGCCTCCAGCTATTTCGCGCGGTTTCGTCTGACAGGTTGGCGCCGCGTGGCCAACGAATTGGCATCTGAAGCACTGTCGATGGGGACCGGTGGCGCCATCATTATCTACGCCCTTGCGCTACCGGCATTTCAGGAAATCGACGAAAAGAACTGGCTCGCAATGGACCAGTTTTCGGTCACATTCCAGGACAAGGATGGCAATGTCATCGGCAAGCGCGGCATCAATCTTAACGATGCCGTTCCGCTCGAAGAAGTCCCGGACGTGATGATCAAAGCCGCGCTCGCCACCGAAGATCGACGCTTCTTTGAACATTTCGGCGTCGACTTTCTGGGCACTTTCCGCGCCCTCGTCGAGAACATTCGCGCCAACGAAGTCGTCCAGGGCGGCTCAACCCTGACGCAGCAGTTGGCCAAGAACCTCTTCCTGTCGCCAGAGCGCTCGATTACACGAAAGCTCAAGGAGGTCTTTTTGTCGTTCTGGCTGGAGTCGCGACTGACCAAACGACAGATCCTCAAACTCTATCTGGACCGGGCCTATCTTGGTGGTGGTGCTTTCGGCGTCGAGGCCGCCTCGCAGTTTTATTTCGGAAAGTCCGTCAGACAGATTTCCATGGCCGAAGCTGCCATGCTGGCCGGCTTGTTCAAGGCACCAACGAGATTTGCGCCTCATGTGAATTTGCCGCGATCGCGGGCGCGCGCGAATGAAGTCCTCTCGAACCTGGTGGAGGCCGGTTTCTACTCATCGGGGCAGGTCTACAACGCCCGTCTCAATCCGGCGCAGCCGATCGAGAACCGTGACACCAACAGTCCGGATTGGTTCTTGGATTTCGCCTACGAAGAGATCCAGAAAAAAATCAAAGACAAACGCGATTTCGTCCTGACGGCGCGTACAACGATCGATCTATCCCTTCAGGAAGCGGCCGACCAGGCCGTCGCCTCCCAGCTTGCATCTGGCACCGGTTCCCGACGGCGGCGATCACAAATCACAAGCGCGCTGGTGTCGATGGAAACGGACGGTGCTGTGCGTGCCATTGTCGGCGGCCTCGACTATGGCGAAAGCCAGTTCAATCGCGCCACGCATGCCAAGCGGCAACCAGGCTCTTCCTTTAAGGTGTACGTCTATGCGACGGCGCTGGAAAACGGTTACACATCGCGATCGGTGCTGCGCGACTCCGGTGCCCGTTGCGGTCGCTGGAGCCCGCGCAATTATAATGGCAGCTATGGCTCCGGCGCCCGTATTTCGATGACGGATGCCTTGCGCCGGTCTCTGAATACGACGGCCGTGGCAACGTCTTTGCGGGTTGGCCGCAAGAAGGTGATCGAGCTGACAAAACGGTTGGGAATCAAGGGTATCCGTGCTTCTTGCTCGATGGCTCTGGGAGACCGCGGCATCACGCCGATTGAACATGTCGGCGGCTATGCCTCCTTCGCTAACGGGGGATTGCGCACCGAACCCTATGCCATCCTCGACGTGTACAATTCGCAGGGCGAGCACGTATACAATCGTGAACGTGACGAGCCGAAGCCACAACGCGCGCTCGCACGGCGAGTCGCCGAACAGATGAACCAGATGTTGCAGACCGTCGTGACCAACGGCACCGGCCGCCGTGCACAATTGGAGTTCACGCATGCTGCCGGCAAGACGGGCACGAGTTCCAGCTACCGCGATGCCTGGTTCATGGGATTTACCGGCCGCTACGTCACCGGCGTCTGGGTCGGTCGGGACAATTTCAAACCGGTCTATCGTTCGGGAGGACGTGGCATGACCGGCGGCAGCGTACCGGCATCCATCTGGCAAGCCTACATGTCGGTTGCGCACAAAAGCATGGATATTCCGACGATCCCGGGGCTCACTCCCCACCCGATCCAGGTCGCAGAGCAGCAGCGTCTGGCCGCCTTGCGTGCCCAGAATCCAAACCTCGCTCGCGACCGCCAGAATGCCGAAAACGCCAACCGTCTGATCAGTGATCAAACCAAAAGAGCGCTTCAGCGGCTCAATCGAGCCCTGAAAGTCGCCGCCGGTATAGCCGTGAAGCCGCTGCCACAACTGGGGCCCGAACCAGAACCGAAAAAGAAGACCGACAAGAAAGACCAGCGGGCTGAAGCCACGGGCACACCAGAGTTTCAGGCAAGCCGTTCGCGCTAGCAGGTCGTTCGCGCTAGAATGGCATCACTCGAATGAGACAGGGTCCAGCAAAAGGCCGAGTTGACAGCATGGCAACGCGGATCAAACTACCCACCGGATTGGCGACCCTTTGGCGCCGAATTCAGTCGATTATCGGGCTCCTGATCCGGATCGGCGTGTTCTTGTCCATCGCCCTCGTCGGCGGCACAGCCTCGAGTTGGTATGCAGTCGAGACCGGAATGCCATTCAATACCGAACGGGATGGCCCCTGGATACGATGGACCGGCGCCGGCCGCGTCGATTCCGATCCCTATACGAGAAACCGCTTCGGCCGGCGACGGCAGTTGCTCTACAATGCCAACCTCAGCGCGCGCTACGAAGCATCGACCGACGGCAAGGGTCGGCGCCTGCACTCATCTTGCGATTACGTCGTCGAAGGCCGGCGGTTCGAGGCACCGTGGTGGAGCCTCGCGGTGTTTGATGCCAGTGGCCGGCTGATCCCCAACGCAGCGCAGCGCTATAGCTTCAATAGCCAAACGATCGCTTACAGCGCCGACGGCTCCTTCGCGGTCCGCATGTCGCGTGAGGCCCGCCCTTACAACTGGCTGCCGACAACACGCGCAGGAAGCCTCATTGTTGTGTTTGAGGTTCAATCCGACAGCGGTGGCACCGATGTTCTAAATCGCAGCGCTGTCAGACTGCCCACGATCAAGCGGATATCCTGCCGATGAAAGTTTTGCGCCTGATCCTGAGCAATTGGCGCCTCTTAGTCTCCGCCGTTACAGCCGGCGCGATCATCCATATCTGGACGACGTTGACGGCGGTGCCCAGCGACGACAGCCCGGCCTACATGGATCTCATTGCCGATCTGCCGGTGAACCAGATCGCGTATCTGCCGGAGATCACACCGCAGACGCAAAAGTTGCCGTTCATGATGCCGGATGTGCGATACGCCGTCTGCCCATTCGATGCAACTGACGCTCCAGTTCGTGTCAGCGCTGCGATCCCGGGCCCCGGTTGGAGCCTGTCGCTTCACACCCCCAAAGGCGACAATTTCCTCTATGTGCAGGGAACGGACGACCGGTCGACAGATGTCAATATCATGCTGAAGGCCCCCGGCACCGTGTTTGAGGCCAAAAATATCAGCGCCATCCAGCCGACGCGCCAGGCGCCGCAGCTTAAATTGACCCATGCCAGAGGTGTCGCGATTTTCAGTGCACCGATCGGTGCCTTTGCGTATCGCAGAATGGCCGATGAACAGTTGAATTCATTCAAGTGTCAGGCCGCATCGCAACGGTCCTGACGGTTTGGCCCGTTAGAGTTCCAGATAGTCACGGTCGACGGCGTTCGTTGGTCTCGACTGGGCATCGGCCGCGGGCCGTCGCTCATAGCGAACTCCAGGAAAAATAATGATTTCCCCACTGCTTCGGCGTTCTCCACAGCCATCGTTACCGGCCGCGGTTGAAGTTGCTGGTGCAAATCTGAGAATCGTGCACATGATATGGTCTCATCAAAGGAATGGCGGCGCGGTTTTGTGCACGTGCGCATGACCAAATCGTGCATCTTTGGTTATATCCGAAATGATCATTCTGTGGACAAAGAAATCCACCGGCCATGCCGAGTAGCAACACTCTGTGATATAATTACTCCATGCCATCATGCTGCCGGAACAGCGTGATGGGCGGCTGTTCGGTCTGCGCCAGCCAATCATCGAGGAAATGTCGTCCCCGGCGGTCTTCGACTTCGACAAGCCAAAGATCCGGATCAAATTTGAGCTGTTGCGCGACGTAGTCATCGACGTCCTGTTCGGTGACAGAGGCACCATTGAGGAGCGGCGACCAACGGCGATCCAACTGCGTCTCCGAGTATCCGCTTGGCGCCGGCCCAAACAAGCAGGCGGTGCCATCAAGCCGGCTGACCTTGATGAAGACCGCTCCGGCATCATCATCACCGTGACGAACGACAACCGCCGGCACATTCTCGCCGGCACAGATTCGGATGTATGCTTTGATCCAGATCTCCGACTTCAGGCGCATAATAATGTACCGTGTTTGCCCGGTCGGGACGGTTGCGTGACAGCCGGATGGCTCAGCCGTGACTTGCCCACACTCTCGATTGCCGGCCGACAGGCTGACAACGCGACGTGAAGTATCTCGCCAATAAGACTAGCAAATGATTGCCGTTGGATCGACTAGATGTGAACATTCAGTTCGATGTCCATTCGATCCGACCGAGCGTAGCTGATGCAGCAACCGCCGTCGCGGTTTCCACATAGAGCACAACGATCTAGCCGCGACGGACAGCTTCATTTAATCGCTGGATCAGAACCGCTGTGATGCGGCCATTCGGAACCAATGCATTGCGCTTTTGAAATCGCTCGATGGCGCGGCGGGTTTGCGTGTCCAGGGTACCCGTTTTGCGAACCTCTGCTTCACCACCGCGCTTCAACAGATGCTGGACCAGACGAATAAGTTCGCGAGCCTCCGCACTCAGCTGCTCGCGATGGTCTGCACCGGTTGCCGTACTACCCAGGATGATGGCTTGCAGGACGCTTTCGCTGGCGTGGGCTGAAATCGGCAGTTGATGATCAACCTCGTACGCCATAATCGCTGCTCGAGTTGTTACACCAAGTCGGCCATTCGGCCTGTTCGGAAAGTAACCTCGTTGCGCAAGTTCGCGTTGTATCGCCAGAACAAGCTGACGATTGGGTTGGGCCTGACGCGCCCCTACACCGCCGCCCGATGCGCTGCGTCCGGTGGCCCGGGCCGGCGGGTTCGGCATGGGTTCAGTCTTATCAGCAGAAATCCTATCTCGTGTTTGCAGGTTTCGCTTCTGGAGCAAAAGCACATTAAGAATGACGCCTGCCGACAGCAGCAAACATATCCCGACAAGTAATCGTGGTCCCACCCTGTTCATCTTAGCCTCGCGCAACCTCACGTTCGCAAGCTGATGATCCAATGGCTGCCTTAACGCCGCATTAACCCTGCCTCACATTGCGCATACATAGATAAAAATCGACCCGGACATTTTCACCTGACCCTCGGCGCACCAGATATGCTAGGCGATGCGAAGGTTTATCAATTCCAGTGCCCGATATGACCCTAGAGACGATCCAAGCTGATTTCGAGTTCCTTGACGACTGGGAGGATCGCTATCGTTACGTGATCGAGTTGGGCAGGCGGCTCGAGCCTTTGAGCGCTTCAGACAAGAACGATCGCTCAAAGGTGCGAGGCTGCGCCAGCCAGGTTTGGCTGATTTGCGACGCTGCCGAGGTGGACTCGGGCGATCCGGTTCTGACGTTTCACGGCGAGAGTGACGCCTCGATCGTGCAGGGATTGATTGCCATTCTGCTGTCGATCTACAACAACAAACGGGCAAGCGAGATCCTCACCACAAATCCGCAGAGCATCTTTTCAGCCCTCGGTTTGAACGATCACCTGACACCGCAGAGGTCGAATGGATTGAAATCCATGGTTGAGCGTATTCGCGCCGAGGCCAAAGCGACGACCGTTCAGTCCAAATGATTTTCAGGAGCCTGGCTGCCATCGATGCCGGGGCGATAGTCGTCGACCGCCCAGTGGAGGACTCGCGTCGGCGTTGCGCCGCCCTGGCGCTCATCCTGGATAAAGCCATAGAACCGTGCCAACTGGCGCAGTGCCAACTGCAGAATGACTTTGCCAGACCGCTGCGGCCAACCGGCCTTGCGCTCGACGTCACGAAGCTTGAGCTCAAAACAACAAACATCCAGTAGAACAGCCGCGCAGTCAGGGCCGACGTCACGTAGCGCCCGGCGCACGCGCTCCTGGGCATCGCTAACTGCCTCACTGTGATGGGCGCCGCGTGCGTTCGATGCGAGGCGGCGACTGCCGCTTGCTGCGGGGGCCCAATTGGTCGTTGTCCTTGGGCCCATTCGGGCCCGCGTGAAATCCTGGCGCAGTCTGTCGCCGGCCGCATACTCTTCCTCAGAAATCAATCGCGCACCATTCTTATCACGACGCTCCCGGAGCCAATCCAGCGCGCAACGGTCTATCCGTGCTAAACCACCCATTTGCAGCCCCCCAATCGGTTGACAGTGCGCACCGCGTGCTCAAGCGTTTCGATGACCTGATCGAACGCGTTGTCCTCGCGGTGTTCCTCGATGACGTGACAGGCATGCGCGACCGTCGTCCGATCGCGCTCAAACAGCCTTCCAACTTCCGTTAGTGAAAGCCCGCAGCCAACGTGAGCGAGATACATTGCCACCTGCCGCGCCCGTGCCACAGGTGCGATGCCTCGCTTGTTGAGAACGAGCAACGTTGCGTCGACTTCGAAAACCGTGGCCACGACGCCGAGCAAGAAGCCGCGAACAATGGCCGATGATGAAAGTTGGGGACTGGGGGGATCGACCGTCGGCACGTAAATGAAACTATTAATCGTTCGTGCTTCCGAAGGCGCGTGAGAGCTCATCGCCGACACCCCTCAATCTGGGACCGCCGATGGACCGGCGATCTGATCAGACGTCCTTGTCGTGCCCCGACCTGTCGGTCCGTCAAAGAGGAAGCTTAATGTAGAGAAGCGGAGCGGGGACAAGCCTGGCAGATGGTAAACGCCCCTCGGATCCGATGATCAACGCGGCGCCAGCGCCGACTCACAAGCAGATCAATTAAATCTTTGAACTGATGATTTGGCAAATCTGTGCCCGCCCGTCTTGTCAGGTCGATCATTGGGGCGGTTGCAAGCAGACAGTTTTCCTATTGACGTGACGACGCCTTCTCACCGCCAATCCCTGGCCTTGCCGCAATCGATTGGTCGAACGCCGGGGCAATCGGACGCCGGCGGTCTCGACGTCAATTTCGCGCGCCTGACGATCAGCGAGCAACGGCAATGCCTGAATCGCATACGAAATAAATTAGCTGCACTTCAACGGCGCGGCGTTGTCGGTCACTGGCACTATAGCCTCCCGCATCACCATGCTTTGTGGCTGCACTACCGGCGGCTCATTTTACTCCACACACAAACCGGCCCCTGAGGAACATGTGTAATCAACGGTCG
>JBPCWB010000067.1:0-4578 GCA_051009955.1 Hyphomicrobiaceae bacterium
TCAATCCTAGAAATGTGAAGTCATCCCATTTGTAGGGAATGTTCGGGTTGAAGGCAGGAACGCCCGCCTGGCTGCCGACCCTGGCCGACAAGAGCGTATAGCCATCTTTCTTTGCGCGGACGACGAAATTCGATCCGACGACGCCCGCGGCACCAGTCTTGTTGACGGCCAGGACCGCCTGCAGCAGGTATTTGGTTGCGGTTCCTGCAACCACACGGGCATGTAGATCCGATGCTCCGCCAGGGCCATAGGGCGCGACCAGCGTGATCGGTCGCGAGGGATAGTCAGCCGCACCAGCCGGTGCGGCAACGGCAAGGGCGGCGAGTGCGCTCAAGCCGAGTCCAAACAATCTTCCAAGATTAAGCAAGAGACGTCCTCCCAGACTGGGGTTTTCGCGATCGACCGCTCATTTGCGCGATACGGCAAGATCGTCGCGTTTGTTAACGCAGCAATGTTGACTCAGCCCGAGATACAATTCAATGATTATTTACCGACTGTAAGAAATATCTCGAACCGACAGCTTAGGCCGCAATCGTGCTACCAACCGGATCAACGACCGATCTGCGCCGACACAACCGCGATGCCGTCTTGCGAGCGATCAAGTCCCATGGCGCGATCTCGCGGACTGAGATCGCCGATCACGTCGGTTTAACAAATGCTGCTGTCTCACGGATAACCAAGCAACTCATATGCGCCGGACTGGTCGAGGAAGGCGAACGAATCGAACTGAAAGGCCACGCAGGCCGGCGGCAAGTTTCATTGGAGATGGCAAGGGATGGTGCCTTCGTCTTGGGTTTTGCAATCACCCTGAACGCCCGCGAAGTCGTGATCGCAGACGGCCACGGAACGATTTTCGATCGTGTTGATTGTTCGGATGTGTCCCTGCGCAAGCCCGATCCGGCGCTGCAGGAATTCGCCAGCCGCGCGAAACGGCTCGTGAAACGGGCCGGCATTGACAGCCGTCGGTTACTCGGTTCCGCCGCATCGGTCGCTGGTCGTGTCGACCCACTGGACGGGCGGATTACCGGCGCCGGTCCGTTGGACTGGGACGGCCAGCGCGTTGCGGCCAAACTTGAGGCACTGACCGGACTGAACTGCGTCTCGGAGGGTCGGGCCGCCGCTCTCCTGCGTGCGGAGCATCAACAGGGCCAGGCCAACGGCATAACCGACATTCTTTTGGTCAACGTCGGCCTTAAGATCGGGACGGCATGCATGGTCGATGGACACCTGCTGCGCGGCTCGGCAAGCAATGCTTGTCTCCTCGGCCGATATCGCATCTCACAGACGACATGTCTTGACGATGTCGCGTCTGGATTTGCCGTCCTCGCCCAACTGAATTGTGCCGCGCGCGCCTCCACAACGCAGCGCGATCCGGGCCGCCGATTGCGCGAGTTCGCGGAACAATCCGCGACACCTGGCAACAACTTTGCGGGGGCGTTTCGAAGAGCCGGCAGGGCCCTCGGCAAAGCGCTGGACCGACTGACACCCGTCCTCTCGCCCCAGTTGATCATTCTCGCGGGACTCGTTGGCCGCCAGGAAGCTTATCTGGATGGCGCGAAGTCCGTGCTCGATAGCTCAATAATGCCGTTGCGCACCAGCCGCCTGACGACGAGCGAGACGGCGATTTGGCTTGCCCTGGAAACGTATCTGTTCAGTCATGACCTCGATATCGACAGCCTAATGGCCGCCTAGAGAAGTCTGTGGGTGGAATAAGAGACGGCCGCCTCGATCTCGAAACGGAAGGAACGGTCGCATGATGACCAACAAAAACCTGATTGCCGGCCTGGTCTTCCTCGCGTTTGGTCTTTTGTCATTGACTGTTCTCATCCCGTATGGGGTTCAACAACCGCAGTCCGTCAAATACCAGGCGCTGTCTCCGTCCTATTGGCCGAATATTGTCTGCACGGCAATCAGCGCGATCGGGATGGCCCTGATCGTTGCGGCGCTGATTTCCGGCCGCTCCGGCTCTGCAGCCGCGGCGACATCCGAAGCCAATCAGCCGTCGCCATCTGGCTGGCATGCGTTTCGACCCTTCATTGCGCTAGCCATATGCTTCGCCTCATACTTGGCGTTGGAGCCGTTAGGCTTTGTTCTCACGACGGCCATCGCCCTCGCCGCACTCATGCTCCTGGCCGGTGAATTTCGCCCGCACATCCTGTTGCCGGTCAGCGTTCTTGTGCCCCTGGGTCTGCATGTCTTTTTCACCAAGGCGGCCAGCGTTCCCATTCCCGCCGGGATCCTTGAACCCGTTCTGCTGAGGATTTGATCGCCATGTGGGACACGATTGCCAGTTCGTTTGCCTTGTTCGCACAAGTCGACAATGCCATTGCCCTGCTTGTTGGCGTCGTCATCGGAACCATCATTGGCGCCATCCCCGGCATGACGACTCCGATGGGCGTCGCTCTGGCGCTGCCATTCACATTCACGATGCAGCCCGTGACCGGGATCTTGTTACTGCTCGGCGTCTATAAGGGCGGGCTCTATGGTGGCTCGATTACCGCGATCCTCATCAATGCCCCCGGCACACCGGCTGCCTCCTGCACGGGCCTCGACGGCTATCCCCTTGCCCAGCGCGGCGAGGCGCGGCGCGCCTTGGATATGGCGCTTTATGCCTCCTGCACAGCCGACTTCATTTCGAACCTGTCATTGATCTTTTTTGCCGGCGTTCTGGCCTCATTTGCATTGAGCTTCGGCTCGCCCGAGTTCTTCACGCTGATCGTATTCTCTTTGACGATCATCGCCAGCGTGTCCGGGGACGTTCTCCTCAAGGGCCTCGGCTCCGCCTGCCTCGGGCTCGTTTTGTCCATTGTCGGTCTCGACCTCATTTACGGGACAAACCGGTTCGTCTTTGGTCAGGTCGAACTGATGAGCGGTTTGAATTTCATTCCGGTACTGATCGGGCTCTTCGCCATCCCTGAGGTTCTAAACTTCTATTCGCGAACCGAGACCGTGCGAACCTTATCCGCCTTGGCAGGGCAGGGCGCGACATTTCTCGACTACAAAAGAGCGTTCAAGACAATTGCCCGCGGCTCCCTGATCGGCGTGATCCTTGGCGTTATACCAGGGATCGGCGGCTCACCGGCCGCTTTCCTGTCCTACAGCGAAGCGCGTCGCACATCGAAAAACCGCCAGAATTTCGGCAAAGGCGAATTAGAAGGTGTTGCCGCAGCCGAGGCAGGCAACAATGGCGTCGCCGGGGCAACGCTCATCCCGCTCTTGGCCCTGGGCGTCCCGGGCGACATCATCACCGCCATTATCCTCGGCGCATTCATGATCCACGGGCTGCGACCCGGCCCACTCCTGTTTCAGGAAAACATTACGCTCATCTACGCGCTCTTCATGGGGATCATGTTGAGTTCATTCTATCTTTTTGTTGTTGGCAAACTTTCGATCCGGATGATTGCCAAAATTGCGGACATTCCACAGCGCATCCTGTTCCCGGTCGTTCTGATCCTCTGCGTGTTCGGGGCCTACGCCATCAACAACACCATCTTCGACGTCCTCGTCATGTTTCTGATGGGCATCGTCGGGTTTGCGATGTTGCGCTTGGGGATCCCCGCGGCCCCATTCCTGATCGCCTTTATCCTCGGCCCTTTGCTGGAGGACAACTTCAGACAATCACTATTACTTGGTCGAGGCGACTGGCTGATCTTCTTCCGCAGCGGCATATGTTGGTTTTTC
Source organism: Hyphomicrobiaceae bacterium (assembly GCA_051009955.1). GTDB lineage: Bacteria > Pseudomonadota > Alphaproteobacteria > Rhizobiales > Hyphomicrobiaceae > Tectiglobus. Next base: position 3,682 of record JBPCWB010000067.1, read on the forward strand.
TGGGTGCTCACAGCCTTCACCGTTATTCTGCTGGCCTATCAGCGCACCCGCGGCTCGAAAATGTTGCAAGGCGACGCCACGGCCTAAAGCAGCGGATAGCGGCCGGCCAACATGTCGTCGGTCACGTCCAACGCGCCCGATCTTCGTGGTCGGTGGCGGTCAGCAGCGTCGTGGTGAACACATACGTCGAGTCACAGAGATCATAGCGCCGGCTGAGTTTACGCCGCACGTCCTGTTCGATCGCGCCCTGTGGAAGCTTGGTGCGTTCCCAACTCGCCAGATCAGGCCGTCGGGTCAGCAGCAAACTATGGGCGATCCCGTCTTCCGGCACATCGTAGCGCCACAGACCGATGACCTGGCAGTCATCATAGGACGACTCGAACCCTGGCCAGGCATCGGCGCACAATTGCAGGAATTCATCCCATTTGGCCTCGGACGTGCGAAACAACCGAAAGGCATAGTTGCCTTGGCGCCCAGGCGGCATGTCTGACTCTGGACGCAGCGTCGGTGACATCGGCCAACATTGGTGATCGACGATATCGCCATTCACAGACAAACAATCAGACAATCTCTGGCCATCAAATCCGGACGGCCATGACGTGATGACGTTCAACTCATCACGTGGCCGCCCGATCTGACTCCGCCAGGTTCCATAGAGACGGCCACCACCAATTTCGAAATCCCGCCCGGCGGCGGCGAGCGCATCACTGACCGCCTGCCACGCCCGTGGTTGGGTCCGGATGCGGTGATGAACATACTCGCCTGTCATTACAGCTACTCCCGCATCATCAAATGGCACCCGTTACCAGCCACGTTGGCATGGGGCCGCCGGAACACCGGCGCTGCCGACGCGCGTCGCCACACCGACACGCATCGCCCCAAAACACCCCAGCACTA
>JBPCWB010000068.1:0-2646 GCA_051009955.1 Hyphomicrobiaceae bacterium
GAATTCGTCCGAGCTCTTGCCATACCTCGGTGCCAAACTGGGCTTCGAACCAGGCGCGAAACGTGAGATTGGGCAATCCTAACGCCGGACCGGTCAGATGTTTCGGCGAACGCAGGGTTTGCATCCGCGCGAATGTGAGCCAGGGGCCTTCAAGGCCCTTTTTCGCCATATCGACCATCCGGAGATTGGAAATGCCCAGGCGGCGCAGGGCAAAGGCGGCGGTCATGCCACACGTGCCGCCGCCAACAACAAGAACGTCGAGAACGCGCTTGCCGTCCGGCCCGTCAATTCGCGGGATCCAATCGGCGGGAGGAAAATCGAGATAAGCCAGATCACGTGTAAGACCTTGCTCAAGCGCTGCAAGGCCGCTGCTGGGATTGGTCGTCATGCGCTCATGCTACTCGGTCTCCAAGGCTTTCATTCAGAGTCTAGGTCTTGCCGGTCAAAGCCGATACAGTAGCGATCGAAATATCGCAGGGAAACCGCCACATGCCCGAGCTTCACTCCCAATTTCTGTTTACGATCACGGTGACCGTCAACGAACTACATCATGTCGGTCAGGTGCCACTCGGATTGCGCCATGTCGACATGCTGGGTGGCGGACGTTTCGAGGGACCTGAGATCAAAGGTATCGTGTTGCCGGGCGGGATTGACCAGAAGACCTTTCGGCCGGACGGTGCCATGAATCCCAATGTACGGATGGTCCTGAGGACGGACGACGATGCCCTGATTTACATGCACTACACGGGTGTGCGTTACGGTTCACCGAGCGTTATGGAGCGTATAGCTGCCGGCGAGACTGTTGATCCATCGGATTATTATCTGCGCAATACGCCTTACTTCGAAACCGCCTCGGAGACCTACGACTGGCTCAACCGGATTGTTTCGGTCGGCGTCGGCCGCCGCATGCCGGACCACGCCGCCTACGATGTCTTTCAGATCCTGTAGAAATATCGGCGTGGGGGAGGTGGTCCGTGCGGCCTAATTCCCGAAGTACTTCCAGTAGGATTGGCCGGCCGCAACCTTCAGCTCTCTGTAGAGGGGCATGCGCCGGTCCGGCGGCCGGGTCCCGCGCTCGAGCAGCAACTGCAGGTCTTTCAGGATGTGGCTGCGCTTGGCAAATGTCGAGTGATTCAGGCTCCACAGCGTGTTGAACCCTGCAGCCGTGATATCGATCGTATCGATGCCCGGAATAATCACGGGGCCGGCGCTGGTGACTTCGCCGACGCGCGGTAAACCGCCGGCAACGCGCTTTGACGTAATCAGCGCCTGGTCGTCGGCCGACGCGTAGACAGTAACGGCGCGGCCGGCGCTCTTGATCGCATCAGCTATCTTGGCGAACGTTTTCTGGTTGATGTCCGGAGCGGCGAGCACGATCTGTTCAATATTAAGTCGTGCAATCTTCGCACGGTTATTTGCAATTGACTTAAGAGCGGCTGTTACAAGCTGCGTGCCGAGGCTGTGCGCAATCAGGTGAATTCGCTTGGCCTTTGTCTTGGTCGCGATGAGTTCAAGATACTCCAGGAAATAATCTTCGGCCGCCTCGGCTTGATCGCGGTCGTGAACGTAGGCCAGCACCTGACTTCTCGAGGGCCATGAGAACAAGAACGGCAAGCCGTCAAATTCCAGATCGACTGTCAATTGTGCGGTTCGAAATACGGCACCTTCGAAGGTCGTATTGTACCCGTGGACGAAGACGAAGGCTTGATCCTTGAAGCGAGTGGACTTGTCTGCGACTCGATCGGTGGCCGCAACGAACTGCGATCGAGTCATTTTCTTTAAGTCGCCGATCGTGAAATGCTTTCGCGGATCCGCCTTTTGCTTGTAAATCTCGTAACCGAGAACCGCGTAGCGTTTCGGTCTTTGCAGCGTCCCCGGCTTGCGCCCGATCTTAGGGATCGTCACCTGGGCCAGCCCGAGATTGAGTTGCTCGTCGTTCAATGGTGCGAAGGCGAGCCGGCCATTGCGCCCGTCAAGCGTCCGACGGTTGGTGCCCCAGAACACTGACACCACGTCAAACTTGTCGGATTTTTTGGTGGGCGCCGTCGCGGCGAACGCGCGCGCACCACGCGTTCGCATCGCAGGTCCGGACGACGGGTCGGGAAGGCGCGCGAGTTTGATTTCTTCACGCTTGCCGGTGTCTGAAACAGATGTTGAAACCGGAGCGCGTGGCTGTACAGTTCGCGCGGCTGCCGGCGGCGAAGGCGGTGCAGCATCGACGTCGTGCATCTTTTTTGCACTGGCCAACTCCGTCAGGTTTTGCTGCGATGCACAGCCGGCAATCGCTAACATCACCACGACAGAGAGGGTAACCAACAGCCGTCCAACCGGGATAATAGTCTGCCGCATTTCCTGACCCCGCAATGCTGCCATATCCCGGTACCGTGGGAGGAACAAAACCTAGACGCAATAACGGGGGCAGACATGACTATGCCCACCGCCACGCCTACAAAGATGACACCACACAGACTCAAGGCTTGGTTGTCGCGACCGTGCCTTGGGGACATAGATTACCCCCAAAGACTATGACAGATTCGCTGCGGCGGTTTGGCGTTTCCCACAGCAACGCCAACGTTTGCATTCAATTTTCCACGCTATTTTTCTGTGGCTTTTCCGGTGACCGGAGACCTCCCGAATGGCTCGGGC
>JBPCWB010000069.1:0-5364 GCA_051009955.1 Hyphomicrobiaceae bacterium
CTCGTGGAAAACAAACGCGAGTCATCAGACCAGGCCTCGTCTAGAATAACCTGTTGATGCTTCACATCTCGGCGATCAGCCGACTATCGGTTGCGCTAGGCGTTATCTTGCCTTACTGGAGTCATCGAATTCTTGATGCTCTGAAGCGAGAACAAATGATGGCCAAAAACCAGGAAGGCAAGGCGCTGATCTATCTGTCGATCGTGCTCGCGCTCCTCTACACGACGGTTTATTTGCTCTTCAAAGTGGCATTTCCGGCAAGCGAGTCGGGGCCGTACATGATGGTTGCGGTCACGTTCCTGGTTCTCTTCGGTTTTCTGCTCGTGCTGACCAGCCGACGCCTGTTCAAGCTCGTCTCCCGCCTCTAGATCATCGCGCCTGATTTTGGAACTGCGACGGTGATTGCAACATTAGGCACAAAGATGATCGTCCTTAGCGGTGCGAGCAACTTTCGGCTTCGTGTCGGGTCCGACGTGAAGCAGGTTGCTCTAGCCGCTTCAATTCTCGACCGTCGTCTTGGGTCGCGCCGTGTCGACATAGTCGGACAACTTCCCGATCCCGCACCAGAACAGCAACGAGAGTACGCTGGCGATGACACAAAGCCCGCTGAGTTGCAGAGACTGCCGCACGGACTTGAACCGGACCGTCGTGAGATTGGTCCACTCCGGACTGTTACGGACAGCCTGCCGGCGAACCTCGGCATCAACAGCCATAACAGCGCGATCCTGAGAGCGTCGTTCAAGCTCCCGGACCAATTCGCTGCGGTAATTCACGTAGTTGCTCCCGGCAGCACCGATACAAACGACGGCCAACACAACGAAGGTCAGCGCCACCGAAATGCCCAGGCGATTGAACCCCTCCCGCAGTGTCACGATTTCGCTCCCGAACCGAGTTCGTGTGCCGCGCATCTCACGGCGCGTTGTTACTTTTATATCATTTTCTTGCAGGTCTGACAGGTCGGCGACAATCCGGCAATTTGCCATGCCAATGTGATGGCTGCGCGTGCCGAACTGATCGGCGTCGCATTCGACTGGCAGAGCGGACGGCACGATCGCAATTTCGAGTCTCGCACTATCCCGGTAGTCTGCGATCGGGTTCCGGCGGCGTGCTCAGGATCTCGACACGGTCATTGATGCGAATGTGACCGCCCTGGCGTACGGCGCATGTGACCCCGCCCCGCCAATCCGGATGGAGCGCCTTGCGCAGTCCGGCGTAGGCTTCATCCATACGTCGACAGGGCAGCGCTGGAAACGTGACTTCAAGGACAACCGGTCCAACCTTAACCAGACCGCCACTGCCTCGCGGCAATCGCACACCCTGGACCAGAAGATTGGCACGGCGAACCGTCCACGGCAGGTCAACCGGTGCGGCATTGGCAGCCAGCGCATCGAGCGCGTCCCGCCAGTCTTCGCAGGTCATGATCGTTATCCGTCGTTTTGGAAACTTGGGCCCCTTGTGATCGCCCGCAAGGCCGCCGTCGACTGTAATATCGCCACAAGCAATTTCTTCCATGGGCGCGCGACGCTGATCGCGTCTAGCGATGCCGACGAGCCGCCCCTCAGTCGGCCCGTTCGCGATTGCCTGCTGTGCCATTGGCCTACCCCGCGATCAATGGCACGCCGATCAGCCAGCCGTGGCCGAAGAATAGCAGTAGAGCGTAGACGACCAATCCGACGCCGACCGCCGACAAATCACCCGCCAGTGTTCCGGTGCGCTCACCCAGCGGGCCACGCGCCGCACGCCGCTTGACCGAAATCCGATCAACGACGGCGAAGGCCAAAAAGCTCCCAAACAGCATAAGGGATGCCAGATCACCGTTGGTCATCAGGTGAGCCAGGGCCCAGATCTTGATGGCCGCCAGCATCGGATGCCGCACGGCATCGCGTATCCGACTGGGAATATAGGCAGCGGCCAACAAGATGGTGGCCGGGATCATCAGAAGAAACGTCACATGCCGGGTCCACGTCGGCGGGACCCAGATGACAGGATTGCCGGAGCCGGCCGTCTGGAGTTCGCCATAACCGCTCACGATCAAGACGAAACCGATCAATGAGGCAAGCGAAAACGCGAATGCATAGCCCTTTTCGCCCAAGCGCAGTACCAGGCGCGTCCGGACATCAGTATGCATCGGTATCGCGTGGACACCCATGAAAATAACCAGACCGCTGATAAATAGTACCATCGTTAAACTGCCTGTTGTTGAAGCTCGCAAATTGTGATCAATAGTTTGATGTCACGGGCCCATTCTGCCCTGCAAAGCTGTGCCTTAACTTTGACAGAGATGTCGACAACAGTACTGTAAGGCAAGGATGAATTGCCGTGGCGTCAGGAGGCATGGGGACATTGCCTTTTGGTGCGGTGTTTACCGGGACGACCGACGGTCCGACCGGAGCGATAGTTGGGTAATGCGTTCGCAGTCTGTTTGAGAACTGACCGTCACGCGGCCGGTTGATCCGGTGGCTGTTGAACGGTCGATGGAGTTCTAACGACGCCGCCAGCCCATTAGTTGCGTCATTTCGGGGGCGAAGCGATATGAGCGGAAACGGGAAACGCGTACTGCCGGCGTCGGCAGCATCGACCGCCGCACTTATCCCATTTACTCAAGGTGCCTATGCGGGTGGCGCCTCGGGAACCACAAACAGCAATGATAACCTTATCGATCAGCTCGTTGGCGGATTGGTACACACAAAGCCAGCAACGGCTGCGGAATCGCGGTTTTTCAATCCCAATACGGATAATAGCAATCAGACACGGACCTACAGCATTGACGATGAGGAGATCGATGAACCGCCGGTTCCGATTCCGTCGACTTGGCGGTCCGACACTGACAAGGACGAGCCTAACTGGTGGGTCGAGCAGCTCAAAGCATCCACCTATGGCTTTGCGATCGGGTTGTTCGTCGTCATACCCGCCGTCATGCTGTTGACCGGTCAGGCAGAGCAGCTGCCGATTTGGCAATCGATGAGGACTTATGTTCAATCCGCAGACGTCGGGATTGGTGTCGGCGAGCCGGCCCCGAACACGGTAACTGCGACCACGGCCCAGGAAGTGAGGGCTTCGGACGACTCACAGACCGCCGTAGCGGCGGTTCAGCCTGTTTCGCAGGAACCGTCGCCGTCGCAAGCCGTTGAGAGAGCCGCACCTCCAGCGGTCCAAGCCGAGCAGCCGCGCAATGAGGTCGTGACTTCAAGTCTTGGCGAAACCTCAAGTCTTGCCGAAGCACCTACAAGATCGTCGCCGAAAATCATTATCGTGCGGCCGAGACAGCAACCGCTCGTTTCGGCAGCCATTGCCGCCCCTGCCCCAGAATCCGTTCCTACCCCGGCAACGGCACCTGCTTACGAATTGGCAACGCCACCCGCTGCGCCGCCTGCGGCCGAAGCCGACGGGCTGGGCGCTGCAACGGTGACAGCGGCCCGAACCAGCGAAACCACAACGACGATCGAGACGACAGCGCCCGCTGCGCGAGTCGCGCCACCGGCCAGTTCCGTTCGTGAGGTTGCCCGCATGCCGGAAGCGACCATCAGTCGTCCGGGTGCCGCGGCGCCTGCACCTTTGAGTGTCGAGCGCGCGCAGGTGATGTTGAAAAACGGCAAAGTGGACGAAGGCCGGATGGTCCTGGCCAAACTTGCGAGCAAAGGCAGCGGCCCCGCCATTTTCGCATTAGCCGAGTCATTTGATCCGAATGTCCTTGCAGCCTGGGGCACGGAGGGCGCCAAAGCCGATCCGGAAAAGGCAAAGATGTTCTACAGCATGGCTCTGAAGCAGGGTGTAGCCAATGCCGAAGGCCGACTGAACGCACTGGAATAGCTCGTTTATCCGGATAATCGACGCCCCGCTGCCAAGCGGCTGAGCTTGCGCGCCGACCAAATTGCGGTGGCGCCGAGCGCCGAAGCTCAAAAATGAGACTTGAGCCACGACGTGATCGTTGTTCTTGGCAAATAGCATTAAGTTCTACAGCTTATTGTTGAGATCGATCATCAACCGGCAACAATTGCAGACTGTTCGGATAGACTTGTCACATGGCCGAGAAGATATTTGTGACAGGTGCAACAGGGACTGTCGGTGCTGCTTGTGCTGCGGCACTGGAGCGCGCTGGATTTGACGTCCTGCGGGGATCGCGGCGACCTATTGAACGGTCGGACGAGTCGAACTGGATCCAGCATGGTGAACTCTGTCATGCCGATGACTGGGTCCTGCACTTGAACGGCTGCACGACAGTCGTTCATTGTGCGGGTCTGGCCCATCTCCGAAACAATCAATTCAGTGCCGAACAGGGGCGTCTCGTCAATACGGAGGGGACGGCCGCGCTCGCGCGTGCTTCAATTGCGGCCGGCGTCTCGCGCTTTATTTTCATCAGCTCTCTCCTTGTTCACGGCGACCAGAGCGATGCGGACTGCGCCCTCATCGAATCTGCCACGCCTCGTCCTCAATCGGCGTATGCACGTTCGAAGTTCGACGCTGAGGCCCAACTCAAAACTGTTGCGCAATCCCGCATGGATTGGACAATTCTTCGTCCTCCAATGATCTATGGACCAAGTATCAAAGGCAATTTCCCGCGACTTGCCAAGCTCGTTGCAACGCGCGTGCCCCTGCCGTTGGGGCGCGCAACGGCACCCAAGAGTTTCCTTTCCATCGACAATCTGGCTTCCGCTGTGACAACGCTGACAACGCATCCTGCTGCTTCAAATCAAGTTTTTCTCCTGAGTGATGATCGTGTGAGTTCAACCGCTGATCTCATACGCTTGATTGCGGCCGCCCTCGGCACTCGTGCAAAGCTCTTCAATGTGCCCCGTGAGCTTCTTCGCGCAGCCGCGACCGTAGTCGGTCTGAACCAGGACGTGGACCGGATGTTCAAACCATTACATGTGTCTAACGAAAAGATCAGAAATCTTGTCCGCTGGACTCCGCCTCTAAGCATGGAAGATGCGATACGCCGCGCATTGGCAGACACTTCACTGTCGTGAGTGCTGACACGGATACAACTTCGATTGTCTCTTTCGGACGGTTATGGTCAGACCGGCTTCTTCCATTGGAAGCGCAAGTTGTTCGACGATTGATTCCTGGCCGTTGATCGGCTCGGTCGTGCCGCCAAGCCTCCCCTCCTGTCGACACGACCGCGCCGAGCTGAGCCCTCCGGCTACCTGACCGGAGGGCCTTGGGCATACAGTTCGGTCCAGGTTGTGCAACCTCACTCACTCGATATGCGCGGCAGCCTCGTCGCGCTGACGCAGTTCAGCACGCTGCTTGGCGATGAACCGGGCGAGGCGCGCGGGCGGGAAACCAAGGCACGACAGGCCCAGGGCGGCGTTGGCAACCTCGGTGTACGATTGGATCAACCCATCATTAAGCCGGCAGATGGCG
>JBPCWB010000070.1:0-7390 GCA_051009955.1 Hyphomicrobiaceae bacterium
TGGTTCCTTCGGTAACGATGAATGGCGTACCGCCTCTGTGGCTCTTTATGACCTGGTTGTTGCTAGTCTTCTTTTGTGTGGGGATCGTATTTGGAAATCTGAATGCACTCGCGATGGAACCGCTCGGCCATATGGCGGGATTGGGTGCCGCGCTTGTCGGCTCGTTAGCAACGTTTATCTCGTTGCCCTTGGGTTGGGCGGTGGGATTCTGCTTCGACGGTGGTGTCGTGCCTTTGGTAGCGAGCTTCGGACTGCTTAGTCTAGCGTCACTTGGCATTATTGCATGGACCGAGCGCAAGCCTCCAGGACTGTTATACGGTGAAGGATGATGGCTCCTCAAGCACATGCTGGCTGGCATGCGGATCTTCTCTTCCGCGGAGAACTTCCGGCGCGTCGCTCTACGAATGTCCCGAACCGTTTTTCGACGCTGTCCGGGTGGCGCCCGTCTCTATCCGTCATCGTCGTCCCTCCAGGACTGCAACGATGAGCCAGAGACACCTAACGTAGCAATCAGATCGATTGTCCGCTTGGTGACGACGAGCGTCCGGCACGGGAGTGCACAGGATAACCGGCTTCGCGGGTTGGCAATGCGCCAGTCCGGCGTCACTAGAGATCAGTCACGACGTTCTGCTTATTGACTTCTCTCAATGCATGGATGTTTCGGTTGCCTTCGCAGGCGCTCCGTAAATCATCTACCAGGCCACTGTTTAAGGTCGTTTTTAGAATGTCTCTTAGAACTGTTCTAACTTATTGTTTTCAAAAGATAAATAACGAAAATCGTATTGACATATGGCGACCTTTCTTCTACATCCTGCCTCGTTCGCAAAATGAAAATGATCACGCGAAGGACCAAGTCGAGGCATTGAATCCCGTCATTTGGAGACAGCAATGTTCCGTACCTTTCGCGGCAGTGCTCTTTCCCTGGTTGGCACAGCTGCCGCACTTGGCCCCGTTGCTGCAAATGCTGCCGACGAGGTCAATATCTACTCTGATCGGTAGGAATTGTTGATCCGCCCGTTGCTCGACGAAGTTGGCTTCAATGCTGGCCCAACCAACTCACTGAAGGTGTCCGTGTCGGTTGTTCCGAAAAATCATGGATCAGCCGGTCGAAGGACTGCTGACGGCACGCGCAACACTCGACTGCGAAGCGACACAGACTGAGGAACACAAATGACCGCGCATGAGCAGCCAACCATGACACCGGAGCGGCTCGTCGGAATTGGATTTCGTGGATGGCTGAGCGGCGGCTATCAGTACGAAGAAATAGCCTGTTGGGAAAAAGTCTGGAACACCTATGCCGTTGCACTTGGATCCAGGGCCGCGAAGTGTGCTTTGAGCGAACTCAGCGTGTGGGTTCGCGAAGTGCGCTGCGTGGCCTGTCGAAAAATTGAAATCTATCCACCTGGCTGCAAGTACTTCTGCCGCGATGAGCATCTCGCGATGTCACTGATCGCGGCATGCCAGCACGACCGCTGCCCCGCACTTCGGGCCTGCGCGTTCGCCTTGCTTGGGACGAGCAGGTTTGATGTGATGCTCTATGAAGCCAGGAATTTCGCGGATCAGCTTGCGGCCTGCAATCAATTGATGTCGCCGACCGCGATCTGCAATATTGCGGAGATCACGGCCTCGATTCCATCCAATCGCAGCAGACACTAAGGACAATCGTGATGTTTCGATCAATGCTGGGACTTTCGGCGTGCGGGATGTTCATGCTGCAAGTTGGCGCCGGTTCTGCAGCCGCCAGCACGCCAAGTGCACGGGCCGTTGTTCAGACTTATGCCGACATCGCACTCGCCAAGTATGAAGATTCGCTGACCACCGCGAAAGGTCTTCAAAAAGCCGTCGGCGCGTTGATCGCGAAGCCAACGCCCGCGAATCTGGAAGAAGCGCGTCGTGCCTGGTTGGCAGCGCGTGTCCCTTACCAACAAACAGAAGTGTTTCGTTTCGGCAATCGCATCGTTGATGACTGGGAAGGCAAAGTCAACGCTTGGCCGTTGGATGAAGGCTTGATTGATTATGTTGCCGGCAATTCCGGCGTGGAGTCCGAGGAAAACGATCTCTATGCAGCAAATGTCATTGCCAACCGCAAGCTCAAGATCGGCGGCCGTGACGTGGACATTCCCAAGATCACCAAAAAGGTCCTGGCCGAAATCCTCCATGAAGCGGACGGGGTCGAAGCCAATGTCGCCACGGGCTACCATGCCGTCGAATTCCTGCTGTGGGGCCAGGATCTGAACCGCACGCGAACTGACAAGGGTAACAGACCGGCAACCGATTTCGATTTGCAGACTTGCACGGGCGGCCATTGTGACCGGCGGATTCAGTATCTCGCGGCTGCAACAGACTTGCTGGTCGACGACCTGACCTGGATGGTTGCGCAATGGAAGCCGGACGGTGCCGCGCGCAAGGCGCTGATCACGAATGACGGAAACCAGGGTCTGATTGCGATCTTTACCGGTATGGGCTCGCTGAGCTACGGCGAACTCGCGGGAGAGCGCATGAAGCTAGGGCTTCTCCTGCATGACCAGGAAGAGGAACATGACTGCTTTTCAGACAACACGCACAATTCGCACTACTACGACACTGTTGGCATCGAGAACGTCTATTTGGGTCGCTATAGGCGCATCGATGGCCGTGTCGTGCAAGGACCAAGCCCGTCCGATTTGGTCGAGGCAGCCGATGCAAGAGTTGACCGCCGAATGCGCGATGCGTTAGCAAGGACGATTGTCAAATTCAAGTCATTGGTTATGCATGCCGAAACAGTTGAGCCCTATGATCAAATGATTGGCGAGAACAACGAAACCGGCAACGAAGTGGTCGAGGTGGCGATTGCAGCTCTGCTTGCACAAACCCGTGAGATCGAGCGTGCGATCGCGGCGCTGGACCTCAAAGCGATTCAATTCGAACGTTCCGAAAGCCTCGACGACCCGGCAAAAATCGCCCAATAGTTTTTCGCAACTAGCAAGGTGACGTGTCAACGTGACGTGCGATGATCGTAGATGATTCTTTTGGAGTGTACCGTGGCGCCATCCTGGCGTCGCTCCTGCTTGCAATTGCTGGCACCAGCCCCGCGGCGCAAACGCTCAAGCCGGAATCGAGCGAGGCCGCTCCCGGTGGCAACGCAACCTCTCGCGGCAGCGTCAGTGGTCGCAACGCCTTCTCCCATGCTTCAGGCAACTTGGACTTTGCCAAGGAGTTTGAATTCAAGATTGGTAACTCGATCTTTCGCAAGTTATGGGTGTCAGCCCCGTCCTCGACACGGGCTTCCGATGGCCTCGGGCCGCTCTACAATGCCCGCTCCTGTCAGCGTTGCCATCTCAAGGACGGGCGGGGGCATCCTCCCGAGGCCAATTGGCCCGATGACGGCGCGGTCTCCATGTTCTTGCGTCTTTCAATTCCTCCACAGACTCCGGAGGAGCGCCGGCTACGCGCTTCAGGACGCGTAAATGTCATTGCCGAACCGACATATGGCACGCAACTCCAAGATCTCGCGATCCAGGGCCATGCTGGCGAAGGCCGCATGCACATTTCCTACACCGAGCGCAGTGTCACGCTTGCAGGCGGTGAAGTCGTCTTACTGCGCCAACCGCGATACAAGATCACTGATTTAGCTTACGGACCGTTGCATCCTCAGACCATGATCTCGCCGCGGGTTGCACCTCAGATGATCGGCCTGGGGCTGCTCGAGGCGATTCCCGAAGTGGCGATCATGGCCAACGCTGATCCAAATGACGAGGATCGTGACGGCGTATCCGGTCGACCCCGCCGCGTATGGTCGATTGCGCGGAGACAAGTTGTGTTGGGTCGCTTTGGCTGGAAGGCCGGTGCACCGACAGTATTGCAGCAGTCGGCCGAAGCCTTCGCCGGCGATATCGGCATTTCGAGTGAGATCGTTCGCAGGCCCTATGGCGATTGTACGCCCGCGCAGCATCAATGCCGACGCGCTCCAAACGGAGAAGGCACAAAGGAGGCAGAGATCAAGCGCTCCCTACTGCAACTCGTCGCGTTCTATGCACGCAATCTCGCGGTGCCGCGCCGCCGCAACGATGCCAGGCCGGATGTCCTACGGGGCAAGCGGCTCTTTTACGACATTGGATGTGCGAAATGCCACCATCCGACGTTTACGACAGGATCCGCAAGCATTGACAAGCACCTGCGCCAACAAAAGATCTGGCCTTATAGTGACCTTCTGCTGCACGATATGGGCGCCGGCCTCGCAGACGGTCGGCCGGAGGGGAGCGCGAACGGTCGCGAGTGGCGAACGGCACCGCTCTGGGGAATTGGATTGACCAGGACCGTCAGTGGCCACACGTATTTTTTGCATGATGGACGCGCGCGTAGCTTGAAGGAGGCCATCCTGTGGCATGGCGGCGAGGCAAACGTAATGCGAGAACGGTTCGCGCGACTGACGAGAGCGGATCGCGAGCGCCTTGTCGCATTTTTGAAGTCGCTGTGACCAACTCTGTTGCCCAGTTCAGGTTTGTCGACATTCGTTATGCACTTGTCGTCCTAGTGCTATGGCAGGCATTGGGTGGGACTGCAGCCGCAGAACCAACGAAATTCAACCATCGCAAGCTGGCGGAGGCGGCTCGCTCACAATTCATTGTTCCCTCGTATCAGAAATTCGGTAGAGCGCTGAGCGATTTGAGGACCGGAATTGCTGAGCTCTGCCGCGTACCCGCAAAGACTCAATTGGACGTCGTTCGCTCAGCTTATCGCGACGTGATCGCTACCTGGGGGCGAGCAGAGATTATTGCGTTCGGTCCCATTGCAGCGGAAAATCGATTTGAGCGGATCTTTTACTGGCCAGATCGAAAAGGCATCGGTGCGCGCCAGGTGAGGCGCATTCTGGCCACAAGCGATCCTGGCGCCATCGATGTTGCGAAGCTCACGCGAAAAAGCGTTGCCGTACAGGGGCTATCGGCGTTGGAGCTCCTGCTCTTTGGATCAACGGCAAGCACACTCGCCGATGGGACGGCCAATGCCTTTTCATGTCGTTACGCGCTGGCGATTGCGGACAATCTGGCGAACATTAATGCAACGATCCTTCGAGGCTGGCGCGATGGCGGCGAGTTCGCTCGGATCTGGCAGACCCCAGGGCGAGACAACCCAGCCTATCTTGCGGACAAGGAAAACACGATGGAACTTGTCAAGGCATTCGATCACGGCCTGACGCGCGTCCGCGACGCGCGCTTGGCCCCCGCTCTCGGAATTGGCTCCAAGCGCAAGGCAAGACCTGTTTTGTGGCGAAGCAGGCTATCAGTTGTGCTCATCCATGCCAACATTATCGGACTTCGTGATCTATTCTTTAAGGGTGGACTTGCCGAAGCCTATTTGGAGAGTAGCCAGAGCCAGATTGTGGGAGCGGAAGCTCGGTTGGCGAGCATCAAGCGCGTGTTTGAGCAGACCTTGCGGATGACTGATCGGCTCGCACGCGAAGGCGATCCATTTGGCTTGCCGGATATTCAGAGCCGTCTCGTACGATTGGGCTTTCCGCTCAAGAACGTTCGACTCAATGCCGTTAGTGCGCTCAAGGCGGCGGCTGGACTGTCGCTAGGGTTCAATGCATCAGATGGAGATTGATCGGCGAACATTAGTCGGCGGCTTACTAACCGCATGTGGTCTGCCCACAAGCGAGTCTGCAGCGCGCAGATATGCGGACAACATCATCGCGTCCGGCATTCAAGCGCCAGATGGTTCATACGCCGCGGTGATCTATGACATCCATCACGGTCTACTCCACCGCGTTGCTCTGCCTGGCCGTGGGCATGATCTGGCTTTTCACGCACCGACAGGCACGATCGTTGCATTCGCGCGCAGGCCTGGAAACTTCGCGATTGCATTCAACAAAGACGCCAGAATTCGTCCAACCCTGTTCACGACGCCGCCCGGACGGCACTTCTACGGTCATGGAGTGCTCTCCGCAGATGGCCGCGTATTGTTCACAACAGAGAATGCTTTCGAAGATGGGGCTGGCGTCATCGGCGTCTGGGATGTGGGTGGCAGATTCAAAAGGATAGGGGAATTTGCCTCGCACGGTACTGGACCGCACGACATCAATCTTCTCAGTGATGGGCGAACATTGGTTGTCGCCAACGGCGGAATTGCAACCCATCCGGCAAGCGGCCGAAAACCCCTCAACTTGGCGACCATGGCGCCGTCACTGACCTACATTGATGCAAGCACGGGGCACTTGATTGAGCAGCATAGACTGCCAAAGGCACTCCATAAACTTTCAATTCGTCACCTCGAAGTTGCGCGAGGAGACATTGTTGTATTCGGATGTCAATTTAAGGGTCCAAAGACGAAGATTGTCGATCTAATCGGATTTCATTCGCGTGGATCGAATGTCACACTAATGCCGAGCGATACGAGCGTCTCGCGAGCGCTGCGCCACTACGTCAGCTCGATCGCCGTCGATCGTACCGGCGAGATCGCAGCGTTCACGTCGTCACGTGGTCAGGCGTCCGTATTTGTCGATGTTCGTCAGCGCCAGGTGATTGGCATAAGGCGTCTGCCGGATGTTTCCGGTGTTGCACCGTCACGCGATGCGGGCGCCTTTACGTTAACCAGCGGCAATGGAGGGGTTCTTAAATCAAATGCAGTTGCCAATTCGGCTGATCGGCTAGCTACCCTGTCCTGGCATTGGGACAATCATGCAATTGCACTTTTCAAGTCTGACTAGGTGTGGCCGAAAACAGGAAGCCGGCCGGCTAATCATCCAGCAGCGGTGGTCCGGCAAGGCGCCCACGGCGCGGGCCACGCCGAAACGCAAAAGAAAATCTGCCATTAGAACGCTAGGGCAGCCTCCGCCTCGGCGGCTTCCGCGCTGGTCCATTGGCGTGGGGGAGTCGGTGCGGCAATGCTGGTGAGAGGCAGGAATGTGCCTTCGCCCGGTTCATCAAGCACCACCGATCCGCCGGGCGAGGTCACCTCGATTGCGCCTTCGGTGACTTGGAAGCCGTAATGCGACTGGCCGGCCGGCATGCCGACTGTCAGTTCGCCACCAAGAAACACAGTGCCGCGGACGCCGATTGTCGCTACCGGTGTTGTGAAGGCGACGTTGCGCGGCACTAGCTTGCCAATTTGGCCGGTCACAAAGCGGAACACACCGCGCACGATGGCCAGCGCCTGGCGAGAATTGCCGTTGGGTGCATAGACGAACTGGTCGATCGTGATACGTGCGTTCTCGCCCAATGTCAGCTTCGACTGGTCGTCGAAACGGATTTGTAACCGGGCGCCAGGACCGGTGCGGATCTCATCACCTACAAAAACCCGACCGCCCTGCGCCAGATCGCTGGTGCCGCCGGCCCCACTGCGGCTGGCCGTGCCCTTTTGGCGCTCGACCTGGCCGGCGGTCTGCTGGGCCTGCGCCGGCAGGCCGCACAAC
>JBPCWB010000071.1:0-5934 GCA_051009955.1 Hyphomicrobiaceae bacterium
CGTTACCAGTTCGCACTTCTTGCCAGTACTCCCGATAAGTTCCCGCAATTGCTGCCCAAGTCCTTGATCCGAATTCGCGACAAGGACAACACCTTCAGGAAGGACGTTGGCCAACGCTCCCATGACATCTTGGATGTCGAGAGGCTTCTTCAGAACACCAAGCGCACCATTGTCTGTCGCCTGCTGCAGCAGTTGCTCGACGCTGTACCCCGTCATCATGTAGACTGTCGCATCCGGTTTGATGCGGCGAATCTCCAAAAAGCTTTCGACACCATTTTTGCCGGGCATCATGACGTCCATGAATGCGACGTCGAAGTCCTGCTCCTTGTAGATGTCTATCGCGTCTTGCCCGTTGTAAGCCGTGGCAACCTCGTGGCCTTCCAGCTCAAACAGTTCGGCCAAAGAATCTGCATTGTCGCGATCGTTGTCGACGACCAGGATCTTCAAACAGGTCATTGCGCCACTCCTGTTCTGCTGTCTTCGTTGCAGGGGAACCAAGCAATCATCGCTGTGCCATGGTCGACTTCCGTTTCAATCCTCAACCCGCCGCCGTGAAACTGCAGAATCTTTTCAACTGCAGGAATTCCCAGACCAACGCCAAATGACTTGGTGGTAAATAACGGTTGCCGGATCTTCTCCAGATTTTCTGGCGTGATCCCGGGGCCGTTGTCCTTCACGGCAATTTCAATGTTGCCGTCGTTCAGGGCTGTCGATATGACAATGACCGGTGCCTCTGTGCTGACTTCGGTGCCATCTCGTCCAACCATTGCCTCTGATGCATTCGAGATCAGGTTAACAATCACGCGTTGCAGTTGGTCGGGATCGATTTGAATCTCCCGAATGTCAGGGTCGTAATTTTCCTGCAAAGTAACGATGCCCGGCACACTCTCCCGCTCCGTGGCAACGACCGACCTGATCCACGCGTTGACGTCGGTCGACTGTAGATTGAGCGTGTCTCTACGAGCGAAACTCAACAACTGACTGATGATCGAGTCGCACCTTTTCACACCATCTTCGATGCGTTTGAATTGCTTGGATACGCCCAATTGTTCGACATCGATCTTGCGCTGCAATAGGTACGCGGCCGTGCGAACGGAACCGAGTGGGTTGCGGATCTCGTGGGCGACAGTTGCAGTGAGCTGCCCGAGTTGAGCCAGTTTGCCTTTCTCAATGATCTCATGCTGTGCTTGCTCAAGGGCCGCGATGTTCTTACTGAGATCGCGGTTCGCGGTCTTCAGTTCGCCGTGTGCCCGCGTAAGCTCTTCCTCATTTGCACGAAGTCTTTCGTAGTTCGCAGACAGCTTCTGCGATTGAGCTTGCAGTATCCTGTCTGCCCGCTTCATGAAAAAGATGATCGTAGCAACGAGTAGTAGGAGGCTGGCCAAATATGCGACGAAGACGTAGAGCGAGTGCAGCTTTGCCTGGATTAGTCTGTGCGTGATGTCGGTGTAGATTTCAATAACCGATATGACCTGACCGGCGCTATCAATGATGGGAACGAAGGTTTGAACAACATTGACGTTATCGGACGGCGAAAAGCCTTCAAACCTGTTTTTGAAGAAAGTCCTTGAAATCGCTTCTCGACCAGCGACCGCCTTCTCGAAGGCTGTATCACGCCACTTGCTCTTGCCGATCTGGTCGAAGGAAGACGAGTAAATTGTCTTGCCGCTCGTCGAATGGACCTGAACCTTCAAGACGCCCAGGCCTTCAGCCAAAACCTTGAGGTTCTCGTGGATCCTTGTTGTCTCCGGCGACGCACGCAGTTCCTTGCCGCTGAAGTCTTCGGCCCCCATAAGGTAGCTTGAATGCCGGTGCCACAACGACTCGGACAGGATCTTTGCCAGACGAACGTTGTGCTGCTTTTCAACGGACAGCAGCTTTTCATAGCTGCCCGACCACTGCAGGTATCCGCACGCAGCGAGTACCGGCAGCATGATTGCAGTGCTGCAAATGACGAAGTACCGGGTCAGACTGGTTTTCCTTTTGGGATCCACCAGCCCATTTTCCAACTTCTTGAGCTCAGTATAGAGTGCCGAAATCTCTATATCAGCCGGCTTTGGTTTTGCGAATATTCCCGCAATTTGTGCAAACATCCTGTTATTCCCCGCGCTGACATCAGCCATAGTACAATGCTCTGTTGTTTGACTCGCCGCAGCTCTCAGAACAAACCGCCCGGTTATGCTGATTTATCGTTTTGAGACCTGTAGCCTTCCAATTTCCCAATGCGTTGGACTTCCATCATCATTGACAAGCTCAAAACAACTTCACCATTCATGCGGCACTTGCCCGGCCAGGCACGAAGCGATTGATCATCTCTTCGAGATGCTCGGGCACCAAAGGTTTGGTGATGAACTCATCCATCCCTACGTCGAGGCATTTATCGCGATCGGAATCGAAGGCGTTGGCAGTGAGGGCGACGATCGGCAACCTTTGTGCGTTCGCTTGCCTTTCTCGCTCTCGAATGAGCTTTGTAGCGTCGTAGCCGTCCATGATCGGCATTTGGCAATCCATGAAAACCATGTCAAAGCTCTGCTTGGCAGTGAGCTCGACGGCTTCCTTGCCATTCGTCGCAATTGAAATTCTGCAACCCATTTCGGCAAGAAATTCACTGGCAACCATTTGATTCACGAGGCTGTCGTCAACGACGAGGACGTGAAAGCTCGTTGGGTCGGGTTGGTGGGCCGGCTCCTGATACTTGGTCGTTTGCGGGTTTGCGGATGCACAAGAGGCATCGCTTTCTGTCGTTTGATCAATGGAGTGCTGATTCACCAAGGTTTGGTTGCCGACCCCGTGAACGAACAGTGATTTGCGAATTATCTCGAATTTCTGCTTCGTTGTCGTATTACATGGAATAAAGCCACTGGTTCCGAGCTTCTCCAGGATCGCTCCGTCACCAATCACACCAACCGAAGCAGCGACCACAATCGGAGCGCCAAATCCTCTGCAAGTGTCGCGGAGCTTTTTGATCATCTGTGCGCCGTCAGACTGTACGTCCTGACAAAAAACAACGACAGCATCTGCTTCAGCCACTGCGTCGGTCCAATTGTGCATCGACCAACAAGTTGTTAGCGCTCCGACATTCTTGAGATATTCGGTCAACGCTTTGGTATCGCTGATTTCGTTTTCTACGATGTGGATAGACTTGCCGCTGAGCTGGAAGTCAGAGCTGTCAAATGGAACGGGCGCCTCGGCTCGCGGCAATCGAAATCGGAAGAAAAAGCGCGCGCCCTTCCCGAGTTCGCTTTCGACGCCGATTTCACCCTCCATCGCTTCAATCAATTGCCTGCAAATCGCGAGCCCCAGACCCGTCCCTTCGTGCTGACGGGAAGACGTGTTGTCGACCTGATTGAATTTTTCGAATATGCGTTCAATAGAGCCCGGCGGAATTCCCGGTCCGGTGTCGATCACTTCGAACTGTACGCCAAGCTCCGGTCCCAACTCCTCAAAATGCACCCGGACTTCGACTAGTCCTTTCTCCGTAAACTTGACGGCATTGCCAATAAGGTTGGTTAGAACCTGTCGGATTCGGCCTGCGTCACCGACGACATAAGATGGCATGTCGCAGTTGAAGGATGTTCTAAGTTCAATATTCTTGCTCGATGCCTGAACGCTCAGAAGTGCAATGACATCGTTTACGCAAGCACGAAAGTCGAAATCAATGGGGCGCAGGTCAATCTTGCCAGCTGCTATCTTCGAGAAGTCGAGTATGTCGTTGATGATGACGACGAGTGCACGCCCGCTATCGACAATGGTCTTGGCAAGTTGCTTTTGGCGATCGTTCAGGTCGGATCGCAGAAGCAGCTCGGACATGCCGATAATGCCGTTCATTGGTGTCCGCAGTTCATGGCTGACGTTTGCGAGAAAAGAAGACTTCGCCTCGTTGGACGCTGCCGTTTCCTTCAACGCTGCCTTCAATTTGTCAGTTCGGTGCCGGAGTATATTCTGTGTCTGGCGGAGGAGTGCAGTCGTTGTCTGGTGGTCCTCGCGAGCACGAACCTCTTCCTCAATTCTCGCCTTAAGATCCCTGTTCTCTGTCTCGCGCCGGTCGAGAAGCTGATTTACCGCGTTGACGAATGCTGCAAGACCAGGATCATCGGGCGCCTCAAGACGCTCGCCATCGACCCCGAGGCGCGCAATTGACGTCAATTTCTCTGTTAATTGATTGAGCGGCATTTTGATACTTTGAGATATGACGTGCTTCCGCTGCCCCAATACATTACTGCGCGAATATCAGAATGAGCATTCCTATTGGGACAGCGCTTGCGACGACTTTGGTTTTGTCGGGCTTCAATCAATGCAATTGTGCCGCGGCCAACCTCTCAGCCATGAGATCATGAGAAGTCGAGAATTCCTCGATGAAGCCGAGCAGATTTTCCGGATTGAATGGCTTGGTCAACAAGCCCATTGCACCGTTTTGCAGGGCGGTCTGGATGAGGCCCTCGTCTGCAAACCCCGACATCATAACGACTGACGCATTTGGCTTTTCGTTCTTGACCGACATAAACGCTTCCACACCGTTCATGCCTGGCATGCGAATGTCGAAGAAGGCCAGATCGAAATCTTCTTGGCGGAACGCTTCCACCGCCGCGGGACCATTGTGGACTATCCGCATGGAGTGACCTTCAAACTCAAGGAGTTCGGCCACGGCTTCTGCCATCTCCACATGATCGTCGAGCACGAGGATCCGATATGCGCTAAACTCAGACATCGTTTGCCTTCAATTCCTTCAGAGTTTGAAAATTGCCGCTAGTTCACATTCGTTTGCGCAGATAGCTTGATGCTCTTCAAGGCCTCTTCCGTACTGAACAGCGTGGGGCCAATTCTCTCATACCTTGACTGGACGTCCGCAGCTATGCCTTCGAATGCGATTGCCTCGAGTTCCTCGCAAAATCCTGCAAGACGAATGGCGCCGAGATTGTAGCTGCATGATTTCAAACCATGCGCGGCAACACGAACGGCCGAAAAGTCGTTGGCATCAATTCCGCCTCTAATTTCCTGGAAATACCTCGGCGCATCCTTGAGAAACAAATCAACGAGCATCCCTACCATCTTGGGCCCGCGCTGCGTGTAGCGATCAATGATCGTTTGATCGATCAAGTCGAGTTCTTCGCCTGTCCTACTGGCTGCTGTAGCATTCATTTTTCAGACCTCGATCTAGGTGAAGGATTGCTCGATGGGATTGCCGGTCCCCACTCAAACCGCTTCGGCGAAGTTTTGATCGACCGGCTTGGCCGACGTACCGGCTTTGACCTCCTGGGAAAATCGGATCTCGGCCATCGGTCCTCGACCAGTAACGTGGCTGACGTCGACGCGGCCACCAAACCGAGCCAAAATTGCCTTGGCGACCGACAGGCCGACCATACTGGCGTCGGCGCCATGCTTCCGATGTCCTTCTGCATCAGTGACACAATCGATCTTGCTCTCGATGTCACCAAAGACTTCCGGTTGGGCAATCTTGACGGCCGTCACCCCCGTTGTCTCAGTTTCTACACCGACGTGAATATTGCCGTGCATCGGAATGCAGCGAATGGTGTGCTCGATAAGAAGCGCGAGCGCCATCACGAGCCTGTTTTCGTCTGCTGAAACCTCCACGGATGGATCGACGGATGCGGTGAATTCGACGTCGAGGCGATTGCACTTGGTTCTGGCATCGCTAACGCACTGTTCGACAACCTTGCCAAGTGCAATTCGGCTGTGCTCGGCTTGTTCGAACTCGTCGCTTTCAACTCGTGCAAGCTCATGCAACAGCGTCAATTGTCTCAGGTTGCCAACCATCAGCGTAGTCACGACGTCCATCCGTTCAAATACGCTTTCCGGTGTTGCGTCGGCGAGCAACAATTTCTGGAGTTCGGCAACAGCCGCCTGTGAGCGTCGCAAGGCGGTTCTGTATTCGTCCGTAGCACTCGCCACAAACTGCCAAATGAGGTTCACCTC
>JBPCWB010000072.1:0-6659 GCA_051009955.1 Hyphomicrobiaceae bacterium
ACCACCGAACAGCCGGTCGTCGCCGGCACCGCCGAACAGCCGGTCATTGCCGCCGAGGCCGCGCAGCTCGTCAGTTTCATTTGTACCACGCAGCGTTTCACTGCTGTCAGTGCCGGTCTGCAAGAGAGCACTGGGCGGGCCGTCGTCGACCTGCTGCGGTGCCGCCGGTGCCGCCGGTGCCGGTTGTACCGTTGGCAAAGCGGCGCCAACCAGGCTCTGCGCGGTTACCGCCGCGGCGTCGACGTTCTCCAGTCTCACCGACACATCGCCAACCGTGACGATCGTGTCGGCATTGTCCTGACGCAGCGTCGCCGTGGCGCCGTTGCCAAAGGCCGAAAAGTCGAGCCGGTCCTGCCCGACCCGGAAGTCGCCGATCACATCGTTGCCATCGCCCGGTACGAATACGAAGGTGTCGTTGCCATCGCCACCGGTCAACCGGTCGTTACCGATGCCACCGGTCAGCCGGTCGTTGCCGAAACCGCCAGACAACCGGTCGTTACCGGACCCACCGATCAACTGGTCGTTGCCAATGCCGCCAAACAGCCGGTCGTTGCCGGCGTCACCGATCAGTGCATCGTTGCCGGCGCCACCGAACAAGGTGTCAATGCCTGACCCACCGTCCAGCAGATCGTTTCCTGCACCGCCAAGCAACGTGTCATGGCCCAACTGGCCGAACAGTCGGTCATTTCCCGCACCACCGTCCAGCAGATCGTTGCCGTCACCGCCCACAAGCAGGTCGTCGCCGCCAAGACCACGCAGATCATCAATTCTCTGAGTACCGGTCAGAACATCGTTGCCTTCCGTGCCGGTCCGCAAGAGGCCGGTCTGCGCGAGCGCCTCCGATGTCTGCAAAGTGACATCGACAAAGCTCACCGCCCTCAACGAATTGGCGTTGATGCCTTGCAGCTTCACCGATACATCGCCAATTTCGACAACCGCATCGGCGCCCTGTTGAAACAGCTTCCCTTGGGTATCATTGCTGAAGGCCGAGAAATCCAACAGGTCTCGCCCCAGCTGAAAGTTCTCGATCAATCTGCTGCCTTCACCCGGCGCGAAGGCGAATACGTCGTTGCCGTCCGTGCCACGCAGAGGGTCGTTTGCCGGTATGGCCGCCTGCTGGAAGGTGGCGCCGATTAGGCTCTGCGCAGTTAGTTCTTCGACGTTGACGTCCTCCAATCTCACCGACACATCGCCAACCGTAACAATCGTGTCGTCATTGTCCTGCCGCAGCGTCGCCGTGACGCCGTCGCCAAAGCCCGAGAAGTCGAGCTGGTCCTGCCCGACCTGGAAGTCGCCGATCACGTCGTTGCCATCACCCGGCGCGAACGCGAATATGTCGTTGCCCAGGCCACCGAACAGAACGTCGTTCCCGACGCCTCCGTTCAGGCCGTCGTTGCCCGCTCCACCATCCAGTCGATCGTTGCCCGTGCTGCCGATCAAAAGATCATCGCCGGCGCCGCCGAACAGTTCGTCATTGCCAAGTTGGCCGAGCAGAAAATCGTCGCCGTCGCCACCAAACAGCCTATCGTCACCAAGACCGCCGGCAAGCCGATCGTTGCCACCGAGGCCGCGCAACTCGTCATTGCCGTCCGCACCGCGCAGATCGTCATTGCCGTCCGTGCCGGTTCGGATAACTCCTGATTGATCGTTTTCGACTTGTTCACCTGCCGCCCGCGGGAAAGCGGCGCCAACAACACTCGCCGCAGTTAGTGCATCGGCGTTGATGCCTTGCAGCTTGACTGAAACATCGCCAATT
Organism: Hyphomicrobiaceae bacterium; assembly: GCA_051009955.1. Lineage (GTDB taxonomy): Bacteria > Pseudomonadota > Alphaproteobacteria > Rhizobiales > Hyphomicrobiaceae > Tectiglobus. The sequence goes on from JBPCWB010000072.1 coordinate 1,757, forward strand.
TCCACGACCGTGTCGGTTTCCTGTTGAAACACTCTCACCCGGGCTCCGTCGCCAAAGGCCGAGAAGTCCAATCGGTCCTGGCCCGGCCGGAAATCGCTGATCACATTGCCACCTTCGCCCGGCGCGAACGCAAATATGTCGTCGCCGTTCGTGCCGCGCAGATCACCATTGCTCTCGGTACCGGGAGGAAAGGCCAAAAGGTTCGAAGGAGTTAATGTGCTGGCGTTGATGCCCTGCAACTTGACTGAAACATCGCCGATCTCGACAACGGCATCGGTTTCCTGCTGAAACACCCTTATCCGGGCATCATCACCGAAGGCTGAAAAGTCTAGGCGGTCCCGCCCAAGCTGAAAGTTTTCTATCAGTATGCCACCGTCACCCGGAGCCAACGCAAACACATCGTTGCTGTTGGTGCCACGCAAGTTACCATTGTTGGTTATCATAGGTTGTCCTTGTTATCCTTAGCCATCTGACCCGCTGAGCGCTGGAATCTGTTTTCAGCCGGTGTCCGAGCAGCCGAGAATTTCAAGTTTCAACCTAAGTCGGCTCCAATGGGCTTGGAGCACAGAACCTTCATTTACATACGATGCGACGGTTCAATCGCATTAGGTTTCTTGCAATTCGCTCGTGTACCGAGTTGCCTATCTTAGAGGCGTATGTCGTGCGCTCCTTTTTGTTTGTGCTTCAACCACCATCTCCCCAGATTAAACCCCTCAGTCGAATCAAGACCAGGACGTGTTAATTAGCCAAATGGGAACATTAAGTTTCTCATTTGCCCACCTACTTTATGTACCGGTCTTGCTTTAAGCAGTCGTTCTTACACTGCTCACCATGAAACCTCCTGGATATTTGTGGAGAGAATTTGACCAAAGTATTTTCAGATTGAGGTGGAATTTAAAAATCTTACAGTCGAGATTTGCATGGCACTGTCTATTTGACCATTCTTTGCGGTTTTGATTTTATCCGTAAAGGTCTATAGCGGTCAGTGATTGCATATCTCTACAAAATTCCTTGGTCGAACTGTTCGTCTCAACTCAGGTTTACTTGCAGCCATCTCGGGCGACGCGATAAGATGACACTGGCGAGCTCAATTCCCCGTGCGAGTTAGCGGATTCGGGAGAATGATCGGATCTGAACTGAGTGATTTATAAATGTTTTATGAATATTTTAATTTTTCTTTATCAAAATTTTCGCCCCAATGCACGAGCACAATATAGAGGCCCCTGCTAAGTGCGTGCAACGGAACGTGCCCACCCAAATGTTCGTGAATATCTATGGGAGTTAAATGCGTGTGATTGGCCAACCTGTCGGTTTTGCGCGTCGATCGGTTTATGTTCCCTGCCGACTCTACCAGTATCGACCGGGCAGTGGGGACAATGGCGAGTCGAGAGAAGACATTCATGCCGCGACTGTTTCTCCGTCGCAATATCATAGCTCGCCGAGCTGTCGCCCTGCTCCAGATTTGCATCATTGAACCAACACGCCTCAGTCTTCTCGCGAGCATCGTCAAACTACTTGGCCGGCACTGGTGGGTGAGCAAGGCAGCGGCCTCGGCTTTGAGCCATCCCCGGAATGGTGACAAGATGCCAGTTTCAAGGTCTAGAAGATCGAATGCAATGACCTATAGTGATAACCTTTCGCACAAAATAACACATTGAGATGTGTTGCCCCTGCCTTGTAATCATGTGAGTCCTGCTCAAAAATTGGAATTATGGGGCGAAGCGATCAGCCGCCCATACATTGCTTGCACCCAACTCGATGCTTTACCGATTGGAGTCCTAAGCCGAGCAACAGATAGTCCGTTAACCCTGTTTGTTAAACAAGGTTTCCTCACGCCAGCACCACTTTAGGCTGTCGTCTGATGATATTTGCACATCAAGATTTGGAGAAACAGAATGATTCCGACAAAAATTGATCAACAAATGGATCCGAGGCTGCAATACGCGATTGCGCGCAGTTATTTCGGGATCACTGAGTTCGCAACCGCTTCGACAGAGGAAAACGAAATTGCGGTCATTGCCAGGGTGTCCAATGTCGCTGCCTGGGAGAATATGAGTGAAGTCAGCGTTGGCGCAACTCTGGGCAAACAAGAGAACGGAGACACCATTGTAACAGGCAGGGTGCCAGTCGTTCGCATACAGGTGGTGCGCGGAAAAAGTTTTGTGAAAAGTCTCAAGGCAACGCAGCGGCTGAGTCCCGTTCTTGCCTCTTCAACGGACGAAACGAACGCCCGTCCGCAACAGCTGCCCACCGGCAACCTTACGAATGGGGGGGCCGGTGTCGTCATCGGAATTATCGACTACGGTTGCGATTTCGCTCACGAGAATTTTCTAACCCTGTCAGGACAATCCCGTTTTCGGTCAATCTGGCATCAGGCAGGAACGGCTCAGGCCTCGAGCCCATTTGGTTATGGCCGCGAATTCAAAAATGCTGAGATAAATGCAGCGTTGACACAATCCAATCCATATGCCGCTCTGGGCTATGGGCCCAGCATGGATCCAAGTGGTACCCACGGTACTCACGTGATGGACATTGCCACTGGCAATGGTAGAGGCACCGGCGTTCCGGGACTGGCACCGCAATCAGATATTGTTTTTGTCGATATATCCCATGCCGACATCCCGTTTGATGGCCCGGCGGTCGTCGGATCGACTTTTGGCGATTCGGCAAGGTTGCTCGAAGCCATCCAGTACATTTTTGATCAAGCGAACGGGCAGCCATGCGTCGTAAACATTAGCCTGGGTACCAACGGTGGGCCGCACGACGGTTCAACGCTGGTCGAGGAAGGTATTGACCGAATTGTCCGAGCCGGAACAAATCGCGCCGTGGTCATTGCTGCTTCGAACTCCTTCACGGATGGAATTCATGCGTCGGAAACAGTTACAGCGGGGGGTACAACAGATCTGATATGGGAAATCCCGCCTGGTGATATAAGCCACAACGAATTTGAACTGTGGTACGATGGCAATGACAGAATTGCCGTCGAACTGATCAAGCCCAATGGAGAAAATTTAGGCATTTTGGAGCCTGGCCAAAACGGTACGATCACAAACAATGGCCAAATCGAGGTGTTTGCAGCAAATCGGCTGGGTGACCCGAACAACAATGACAATTTGATCAACATTTTCCTTGATGAAAGCGCTGATGCTGGCTCTTGGACCATAAGATTGACCGGCCGCAGCATCACCAATGGGGCATTTCACGCGTGGATTGAACGGGACAACTTACGCCCGAGCCAATTCTCTCCACCGCATGACAACAGTCACACCATCGGATCCATTTCCTGCGGAAGAGAATCGATTGTCGTTGGTTCTTATGATGCTCACAAATCGTCGAGGCCAATTTCCTTCTTTTCAAGCTCGGGTCCGACACGCGACCAGCGCAGCAAACCAGAAATCTCTGCTCCAGGCCACCGCGTACTAGCGGCGCGGTCCCGAACAAACAATGGCGTCGTCAGGAAGTCCGGTACTAGCATGGCAGCACCGGCAGTATGTGGCATAGTTGGCCTAATGTTTGCGGAAGCTGCTCAACGCAATCTCAGTCTGTCAGTGGGCGATGTACGTAGTATTCTCCAATCGACTGCGCGCTCATCGCCCCCGACTGGAACTGGCTGGGACGCGCGCTATGGAGAGGGCCGGATCGACGCCAATGCTGCGGTTTCGGCGGTCATCCAAAAAGCCAATGCGGGAACAGCCGCAACAAAGGTGGCTAGAAGCAAACGGAAATCTGCGTCGCGCAAGGCTCGGAAGAGTTCGGCGGCAAAAAAGACTTCACGTAAAACGCGGCGGAAACAGACATGATCGCGCAGCATTGCGGTTGAGGACCGAGTAGTCGGTTCACAAGACGCAGGTGTTCCCGTATGATCGCCCGAAAATCGAATTCTCGGGTGATCACTATGGCCAAGTTCAATGTCAAACCGCAGTCGAGCTCAAAGATTGAGGCCACAACGCAGTTCGAGGCCGTACGCGCAGAGGATGATGAAATTCTGGAAGTCATTTTGCGCGTAAATGTAAGTGAATATGTTCCCGATGAGGTCGATCTGCGCGCCCGCATCGATGACACCTTGTTCACGGCAAACGCGACCAAGAAGGCTATCAGAAAACTAGAACAAGATCCAAAAGTGACTTCGATTGCGATCTCGAAGCCACTGCGCCAGCCAACCGATGCCGATTCCAGTTCGGAGACAGATGCCACAAATGACGCCAGCGACACGTGCGCAGTCTGCGACAATCAGGTGGACAAGTGACCGACGATAGCAAACAGTTGTCGTGCCGCTAGTTCATAAGTTGTGAGAGGTTCCTGGCGCGGTACTTTGTCACCGCGCTGCTCACCTCTTTGAAGTTAGTACCTCTTTTGCTGGATTGCAGTCTCGCCGAGCCCTTCAAGAACATTGGCTGGATTGATGTCCGATTTCAACGAGAGCCGAATTGTTCGCGCTTATGATCTCAATGGCAGCGCGGTCCGCTCCGGGGCAAGGGCCGTACCGGTCTGACTGAGCAAACCGCTTCCGCTTATCCCTCAGCTTTGAGCCTGCTGTGCTCGCAACGACGTCTTCTGTCCGGGGCCAAACGCTGCCATTGGACCTGCGTAACCTTGCTGCGTTGCACACAATCGCAATGGTAATTTTACAGAGATGAAGGCCGGGTTGGCAATGTCGTGGCGCTACCGAAGCCAGGCCGGCCGAAGACCTACAAGAAGCGAAAGAAATAGAATTCAAACTGAGGCACTACCCGAATTTAAACTCGGTCGCATTCCACAGATCCTCAGTGCGCACGAGCTCGAAATGATCGTGCGCAATGCGCAGGCGCGCACGGACAGGCAGCGCCGCCGCCTCGAGATGGTGCAGGAGGCGCACATGATGAAAATCGCAGCGCTGCTTCTGCAAACGCCCGTCGATGAAATG
>JBPCWB010000073.1:0-6198 GCA_051009955.1 Hyphomicrobiaceae bacterium
GCCGCGATTGCAAAGGGCGACACTGTCCTTCTTCACTACAAGTCGACCTGGTGACCAACGTGCGCGCGCCAGGGGCGTGTGCTGAAAAAGCTCCGTGCGAGCAACGCGAAATACAATAACACCATCAAGTTCATGCGTGTGGATTGGGACAGTTTTCGGCGTCATCCGGTGACGACCAGCCGTCGCATTCCGCGGCGCTCCACCCTGGTACTCATCAGGGGTGGCAAGGAGGTCGGTCGCTTGGTTGCTGCTAGCAGCGAACGTGCGATCAAAAATTTGTTGGACAGGGCACTCTGACAGCCAACAACATCGCTCGAGGCCAACGACGCGATGTTTCCAGCGACACTGTACGTGAGCCCGGCCGACTTTGTCGGCCGGGCTCATTGTGCTTAAAGGTGTTTTTCGCGTCCCTGCTTTACCTGCAACTCAATTGTTCTCGGACCCAACGGTGCCCAACCTCGATTTGATGGCGGAACTTTTGCCGTCCCTGCTCAGTATCATTGATCTCATTGCGGCTGCCGTCTTTGCGACGACCGGTGCCCTGGTTGCGTCCCGCAAACAGATGGACATCGTCGGATTTCTTTGGCTCGGTGTCGTCACCGGGGTCGGCGGCGGCACGCTGCGCGACCTCATATTGGGCGTACCCGTGTTCTGGGTCGAGAACACGATGCCAGTCATCGTGTGCCTCATCATTTCGGCGATCGTGTACTTCGCGGCACATCTCATCCAAAACCGTTATCGCCTCATTCTTTGGCTTGATGCCGCAGGCCTCGCATTGTTCGCTGTCGCCGGGGCCGACAAAGCGCTGGACGTCAATGCCGACCCTCTTGTTGCGGTGGTCATGGGCGTCATATCCGCAACGGCCGGCGGCGTCATTCGCGACATCCTCGGACAAGAACCGTCGATCATTCTGCGTCGCGAGATCTATGTCACCGCCGCGGCCTTGGGCGCCGTCATATTTGTTCTGCTGAGCACACTCGGACAGCCACCGATCGCCGCAACGCTGATCGCGTTCTTTGTCGCGTTCGCGATCCGGGGATTGGCAATTGCGTTTGGCTGGTCACTGCCGATCTATCGCGCCCGGCCAGGCCGCGACGTTCATGCCCGAGAGCACGACAAGCCATAGGGGTCGGTCGCGCACCACTATGCTCACGGAACAAGAATGGTCGATCCGGTCGTCGATCCAGCCTCAAAGGCGACGTGAACGTCAACGATTTCCGATAGTGGACGACGCTGTGAGATATTGACCTTGAGGACGCCTGCACGCACGAGATCGAACACCCGTCCGGCCGACAATTCCAATCCTTCCCTTGTGTCAACATAGTTGGCCAAAGTCGGACGACAAAAGTAAAGCGATCCTTTGTGTTGCAGCAGGCTTGCGGGAACCGGTGGCGCCTCGCCGGTCGTCGCACCGAAGGACATGAAGTAGCCACGGACGGCGAGCGACTCAATCGATGCATCGAAGGTCGCCTTTCCGACCGAGTCGAAGACGACGTCGACACCGCGCCCGTCGGTCAGCTCTCGTACCCGAGCGGCGATGTCCTCGCTCAAACGGTCTATTGCTGCATCGTAACCGTATTCGACCGCGGCCTTGCAATTCTCCGGTCCCGACGTCACACCAATCATGCGGGCACCGATATGTTTGCCCCATTGGCCGGCAAGATGGCCAACACCGCCGGATGCCGCGTAGAATAATACATCGTGTCCCGGCTTCACTTCGAATGCGCGGCACATCAGGTACTCGACTGTCATACCCTTCATCAGCACGGCCGCTGCAACCTCGTCACTGATATCATCAGGCACAACGACGGCCCGCGCAGCCGGTACGGTCCGGTGGCGGGCATAGGCACCCAATACCGGGCCATAGGCAACGCGGTCTCCGACTTTGACGGCGCTAACATTGCCGCCGACGGCCAACACCCGACCGACACCTTCGAGCCCGAGGCCCGTCGGCAACGTCATTGGGTAATAACCGGAGCGCTGGTAGACATCCATATAGTTGAGACCAAGCGCCGTTTGCTCCAAGAGCAATTCGTCTGGACCAGGCTCGCCAACGTCCACATCAATCAGGCGCATCACGTTCGGCGCCCCTTGCTCAGAGAGAACGACAGCCTGAGATTTCATTACCGACTCCTTGTGAGTGGAGAGCTGACGCGCCAAATGGCCCGCTCGGCAAAGGTCGAACCGGGGCCCTGAAGGCGAGATCGACCGCTAGGTGGTTGCGTCACCGCCATCGACAAGTATGAGTTCGACCTCACCGGCACCATCCCTTCGGTGCTGTGATGCGCTTTGATAGGCTTCGGACTTCCAGCACGCTTCCGCATCATCGAGCGATGGAAACTCAATGACGATGAAGCGATGATACTTGTCGGAACCTTCAAGAATCCGAAAGTCACCGCCGCGCGCCAGCACCTTGCCGCCGAAGCGCGCAATGATATCCGGCACTTGATCGGTATAACGCTTGTAGGCAACTGAATCATTGACCTTTGACCGGGCGACCCAATAAGCAGGCATCGTGAACCTCTTCGGTTAGCGTGGTAATTCCAGACTAGGTATTTCTGTATATCGCTTGCAAATTCGATGTCCGATCGACCGATTGCCAGGTCCGATCGCGCGCTCGGCGCCCCAGCATGGGACGATTGAGCCGTCGCTTTGGCAACGCAAGCAGCGTGTAAATTGCTCGTTTGTGCCCACCCTAAGGACTGTCACAAGTCGACTGAAATCAAAAGTCGTTATGCGCGCATTCACAATTCATGATGCCAACCGACACAAGTTCATGCCCCACCCATCCCGGATCAGGTTCTCCACACCAGCATACGCCGCTCAATGACCGTGATTGCTGCGCTAACCAACACGCCGAGGCAAGACAGAATGACGACGCCGGTAAACAGGCGCTCAAGATCATAGAGCGACCCGGCCTGCAGAATGTATGCTCCGATGCCATACTCAGCGCCCAACATCTCGGCAGCCACCAGCAGAATGATCGCGATCGCCAGACTGATCCTGAGCCCGGACAGGATTCCTGGCATGGCCCCCGGCAGTACGATCTTGCGCACGATCGAAAGCCAGGTCAGGCCAAAGCTCTGGCCCATTCGAATGAGTGTCCGGTCCACATTGTCGACTGCGCCGTAGGTCGCAACAACGGTCGGCGTGAACGTACCGAGGGCAATGAGCGCGTACTTTGACCCTTCATCGATACCAAACCAGATGACGAAGAGCGGGAGCAACGCAATCTTGGGTATGGGGAATAGCGCCGCGACGAGCGGCACCAGCCCAGAGCGAACATAACTGAACAGACCGATCAGGACGCCGATGGCGATCCCGACGCTGGCGCCAATCGCAGCACCGACAACCAGGCGCGTGAGAGACGGAACGAGATGCTTCCAAAGCAGACCCGACTGATAGAGCTCACCAAACGTCATCAGAACCTGCGACGGCCTTGGCAACGTCAAGGCCGAAATCCAGCCGGCGCGGGTGCCCCACTCGGCCAGTGCGATCAACACAACAAACACGGCAAGCCCGAGCCATCGGCGCGGTTGCGGCGCAAAGCCCCCACCACGAAATTCGACGGAGCGACGATCGCCTGCGGCGCGCGAGATCTCAGACATGGAGCAACTCCGCGTCTGCCGCGCGCGCTTCCTCGCGCATCAGGTTCCAAAGCCGCCGTTGCGCAGCCTCAAGATCGGGATCACCGAATGTCCGGTCAGCCAACGGCTGATCGATCTTCACGATGTCATTGATTTGGCCCGGGCGCCGCGAAAGGACAACGATGGCATGGCCAAGGCGAACCGCTTCCGCAAGATTGTGAGTGACGTAGACTGCCGTGAACGGTGTGCGGCTCCACAGCGCGATAAGATCATCCATCAGCAATTCGCGCGTCTGGCTGTCCAGTGCCGACAGAGGTTCATCCAAGAGCATCACGGCTGGATTGACCGCCAACGCGCGGGCAATCGCAACGCGCTGTTTCATCCCGCCCGAGAGTTGCTTGGGCAGCGCTCGGGCAAAGTCCGTCAGATTGGTCCGCTGCAGCACGTCGCCGATGATGGCGCGGGCACGATCGCCGCGTATCCGATGGTCTTCGAGCACCAGGCTCACATTGGCCTCAACCGTGCGCCACGGCAGAAGCGCAAAGTCCTGGAACACGTAGGTCAATGGATTGAGGCATCCGGTCGGCGGACGGCCAACCTGTAAGATCCTTCCAGACGTCGGCCTTTCGAGTCCGCCGATAAGACGCAGCAAGGTGGATTTCCCGCAGCCCGATGGGCCAACGATGCACAGGATCTGGCCGGCGGGTATATCCAGCGTGATGTCGCGAAGAACTTCGACCTCACCGTAGGTGTGGCGAACGTTCTCCAAGCGCAGCTCCATGAACTATCCTCTATCGACCAAGCCGCAATGCGAATGCTGGTGGCGGAGCAGCGATCATACAATCGTCGCTCCGGTCCGTCGTTACAGCGTCTTGACGTACGATGGGTCGACCAGAGTGTCGATCGTCACCGAGCCTTTAACAAGTTTTTCGGACTTGAACCATTCCAGCTGGTCTTTGACAGACGTCATGTTCAACGCCGCACTTTGGTTGATGCGCATGGCGCCGTTGATAATGCTGCCACGCGCTTTCTCGTACGGTCGGCTTGTATAGACGTATTTGTGGATCAGCTTGACCATATCCTCGGCGGCAGCGTCACCGGCCGTCTTGTCAACCAGCGCAGCATTGAAATCCGCCGCGCCCTTCGAGAAGGCGGCCAAAAACGCCTTGGTCTTCGCTTGCTCCTTCGCTGCATTGTTGGCCGACGTAAACACGGTCGTGACCTGATAGTTCGGGATATAGTCGGCCACGTCGCCGATGATCTTGACGGCACCGCCCTTTGCCAGGGCCTTACCGATATGCGGCACGATCGACCAGGCATCAATCTGGCCGGATTTCAAAGCTCCGATAATCGCGCCAACCTTCTGGAGTGGCTTATAGGACAAAGACACGCCTTCCTTTTTGGCGATGTTGGACCCCATGTAGTGAAACGATGATCCGGTTTGCGTAACGCCAAACGTCTTGCCGTCGAGCTTCGCAGGTGACGTCAGTCCAGCATCATAGGCCTTGTTCGACGCCAGGATCTTTTGCCCGTCGATTCCTTTCTCTTCTGACAAGGCACCACCGATGACTTTGGTTGCGCCTTTTTCGGCGAGCGAAATCAGTCCACCGGAAATCGCCGTCACCGCGTAATCCGCGTCGCCGGAGGCGATGGCAACCGCCATCGGCTGCGCGGCCTGGAAGAATTTGAACTCAACATCAAGGCCGGCCTCGGCGAAATAGCCTCGCTCCAACGCGACAAAACTCGCCGCATGGCTCGTGAACCGCAGGGCGCCAACCCGTATTTTCGTATTGGCCAGCGCCGGCATGCCCGCCAGCGGCACGGCCGCCGCACCGCCGATTAGGCCCAATGTTCTCCGGCGATTGATGTGAACCATTTTTTCCTCCCGGTTTCGAAGAACGGTCGCGCAACATGCATGTTCCGCGCTTCAGTTCTGCATTGATCTCTTCCGCCAACAATTGTACCGCCCATTCAGTATCCCCGAACAAGACGAAATCGAACAGCGCCTGATGGCGCACCTGCCTTGCTGCGCCGTCCCAGCGATCATCACGCAAGGCCGGTTGCGCCTCGACTTCCACCAGACTTTCCGCCGATGGACATCGCAGCGCTTCAGGGAGGGACGGACTCGAGCCGCCATCGCGCGTGCTCGGCATGTCAATCGAATGATTGCATTCTGACGCGGGCACATCGAACCAGAAGCCGCAGCGAATGACGAGGCCATCAGTCCGACGATCGTACCTTCGGTCGTGCCGCGACAGGACAGCAATTTTGTGCGCGCAGCAAAATGCAGAGCAATTCCTCTTTAATCGGATGTCCCGAGTCGCGCTCGACTTAATTGCCCCCGTTCCAGCCAATTGCCGGACATTTCCATCGGTCATATCGTCCTATGGTTGAGCCGACAAATCAGCGCTACCTCAATCCAATGAACTCGTGCCGGCACGACAGCCAGATGGTTCAGGCTTGGTCATTTTGCTCTAAGAATGCACATTTAAAATCAATAAGTTAACATAGAACTCCCACACATTTGCCAACTTGAGTGGCCAGCAATTCAGAGCACGCTGAAACGGGGCGTCAGCGTCGTGCCCTAGGCTGTTGATCAAGTGGTCGGCTC
>JBPCWB010000074.1:0-3468 GCA_051009955.1 Hyphomicrobiaceae bacterium
ATGCGCCGCCCGATCGAGCCGACCGGCCGCCAATGCACCAAGACGTTCGAGATAGGGTGTCAAATGAGACCGCAGATCTTCCGGAAGATAGAGCGTCATCAGGTCTGCCAACCCACGATCCGCAGTAAAGAAGTTCCAGCCCGACGTATCGGGCGCGAGCGCGCCAGTTCTGGCGTCATCTTGAATGCGGCGTTCAATCACATTCATCGTCATATCCTATGCGAAAGTGCAGCGTCGCTCCCGAGTCAGAACACGCATGGCAGACAGCATTGTGGGGTGCATCGGCGTCGGCCGCAATGTCCGGCGAATGATCCGCGGCGCTCTGACAGCATCCCGCTAGGTCCAGTCCGGCACAACCGAATCGCAGGGCCATCAGTTTCGATCCTATCGCAATCGGTGCCGTCCGACCGACACACAGGTGCGGAACGCCAGCCAATCCGGCTCGGGGCTTCATTGTTTGGTGGAAAACAGCGCAGTATGAACAGATTTCCGCCCCACCTTGACATATTTACACGCTATCCGTGGGACGCATTCTGTATGATTGCGTTGGTGCTTGCTCAACCCACTGATAGTCAATGGAATAAGCCGCGCTGGGCGAGTGGTCGCGTCAACCCATGGGCAACAAGTCGATATGACGACGAATGAGACATTGAACTTGCAGGGGTATCGGCCCGCAAGTGCGCCCGGCCCGCAGGCCGCGCCACCGCCGCCCGGTGGAAGACGCCCCCGACGAAAGGTTCGCCGCAAACCCCCACCACCGCCACCGCGCAAGTCAGCGCTCGGCCGCGTGGTCCTTTGGTCTCTGTCGATCGTCGCGATCCTTGGTGCATCTGTCGCCGGTATGGTGGCCTTTCTGGCACCAGCCGAACTTGTCCGAGCCGAGCTGATCCGGCAGGTGCAGTCCAACACCGACCGCACCCTAACAATCGGCGGCGCCCCGTCATTGACATTCTATCCGAGCGTCGGCGTCTCACTGCCGGCCGTCGCACTTTCGCCGCCGTCAGGCATGACGGGCGAACCGATGATGCGATCGGAGCGCATTCATGTGCGAGTCGCCTTCCTCCCGCTGTTGCAGCAGAAGGTCGTTGTCCAGGCCGTCAATCTCGTTCGCCCCACCATTGACTTGCGCGTCGACCGCGGCGGCCAGGCAAACTGGGAATTCGCAGCGCGGACTTCGCGCCGACGCTTCGCCCAACTGCCGGTCCCAACCGGCGCCGTCCTCAACGATGCCTTGCCGAATCAGTCGATCCGTAATGCTGCAGTCCTGGCAGCTACGTCGGACAGAACGCTCGACGTTCTCGATGCGGTCGAATTGCGCTCGGTGCGGATCACCGGTGGCTTCATCCGCTACGTCAACGAGACGACAGGCATTCGCGAGGCAATTTCTGACGCCAACATCAGTATCGTCGGTCGGCGGATCGCTGACCCGATGTCGCTGGAAGGGGATCTGATCTGGAACACCCGGCGGCTCAACGTGACCGCGCAAGTGGAAACGCTGCGAAAATTGTTGGCCAACGCACCCGCACACGCCAAGTTCAACGTCAACAGTGAAACTGCAAAAGCGGATTACGATGGAACCATCACACTCGGGGCTACGCCTGTGCTCGAAGGGAAGACCCAAGTTGCAGCGCCATCTCTGGCTGCGTTAACGCAGTGGCTCGGCACGAAGTTGCCCAATGGCAAGCCGATCGGCTCATTCGCGGTCAATGGCCAACTGAAGGCCAATGCCAACGCCATATCTCTGAGTGGCGCCAGCATCGCTCTCGGCGATGCAAAGGCGTCCGGCACGGTGTCCGTCAGACTTGACCGCTCGCGTCCCTTCATCAACGCGAACCTGAAGGTCTCAAAGCTGGATATCGACAAGCTGGCGCGGCAGTTCGAGGGTGCACACGCTATTGCACGATCAACCGACGCGGCCGCAACAGCTGACGGACAGCAAAGGGCGTCACCGCAATCGATCGAACAGATCCTGCGCGGGACATCGTCTGACTCTGATGCCGCCGGCCGATTCAGTCCGCAAGTCCGTGGTTTCACCAAACGCAACGGTTGGAGCAAGGACCCGATTGATGTCTCGCTTATGCAGCTCTTCGACGCCGACGCACGATTGCGCATTGATGGATTGCGGATCGCCGGATTGTCGATCGGTCAAACGGCGCTGCGTACGACGCTCAATAGTGGCAGCGTCCGCGCCGATATCGAAGATATGCAGCTCTATGGTGGCCGCGGCCGCGGCGTTGTAACGGCCCGCGCAAACGATTCAGCGATCAACGTGGGTCTCAACCTGTCCATCAGCCAGGTTTCGGCACAACCACTCCTGAAGGACGCTGCAGATATCGACATGATCGCAGGAAGTGGCCAATTGACGGCCGCCGTCGGCAGTGTCGGTCGTAGTCAGCACGACATCATGTCCGGCCTCGCCGGTCGCGCCAGTTTCACATTCAACGACGGCGCGCTGATCGGATGGAACATACCGGCGATGCTGCGCGGCCTGCAACGAGGCCAGGTGGGCGGGTTGGCGAAAACCGAGACCCAAAAAACTGATTTCTCGGAGCTGACTGCCAATTTTACTGTTAGCCGCGGCGTCGCCAACACACAGGACTTGAGAATGATTGGCCCACTGCTGCGCCTGTCCGGCAGCGGAAACACAGATCTCGGCCGGCGTCAGCTCGACATGATTCTGCGCCCCAAACTGGTCGCCAGTCTCGCAGGTCAGGGTGGCCAGCGTGATCTCACCGGCCTCGAAGTCCCCGTTCGCATCACGGGGGACTGGAACAAGCCGAACATCAAGCCCGACGTCAGCAGCGTTCTCAAGAATCCTGACAAAGTTCAAGAAACGGTCAAATCGATTCGCGAGCAGTTCAAAGGCAAGAACGCTGGAGAGATCGTTCGCGACCTGTTGGGCGGCGACAAAGACGGTCAGGGCAGCAAGGCCGGCAACATTTTGAAGCAACTCTTCAAGAACTAACTGTCTCGGTGTCGCAGGACCGTCTCGCATCGACCGGCAGCGGGTGCGATATCCAAATTATTGAACTAACGCTTTATGTTATGCCGTCACACTCGCTCCGGCACGGGCCGGCGCATCAGAGTTCGGTTAGTGGACCGTTAGGGTCAGTACAAATATTTTCCAGCCATGAACGAGATTTTTCCTTGCAAACACAAGCGATTGCCGTCATATGCAGGCCTTCTCCGTTCGACCCCCTGCCCTGAAGGTAAGGTATGATGTCCTAGACCCCAAAGGTAAGAGCGGACGGGTCACATCTATCTGCTGGTTGGGGAGGGTCACATGGCCTACGATGACGCCCTCTTCCAATTGGGGATGGACTTGACTCGTTCAAGCACCGCCCAAAAGGAAGATCATGCTGAAAACGCGCGGGTAGCGCATAGATCTCAATCGACATCAAAACCTCCGGACTGTCCGGGGTCGTCGGAAGAGCGAAAAGACTTCTTCATAGAACGCGATGGCGTTCG
>JBPCWB010000075.1:0-2663 GCA_051009955.1 Hyphomicrobiaceae bacterium
CTCATTAATCTCGCACGTGCCATGCCACGCCCCGAACCTGGTCGCCCGCCTGGCGCACTTGCCGCTCATTATGGAACCGAATCCACACGCGAGAGCGTCGGCACCAGCCACATCTCTGTCGTCGACAGGTCCGGCAATGCCGTGTCGATGACAACGACCATCGAGTCGGCGTTCGGTTCGGGCGTCTGGGCCGCCGGCTTTCTGCTCAACAATGAGCTGACAGACTTCTCGTTTCGTCCCGTCGATCGCGCTGGACGCCCCATCGCAAACCGTGTCGAAGCCGGAAAGCGACCACGCAGCTCGATGGCCCCGACTATCGTTATTGACGAAACCGGTGATTTCAAAGCGGCCCTCGGATCGCCAGGCGGAAGTCGCATCATCCTTTATGTCATCAAGTCAATTGTCGGCATCGTCGATTGGCGGCTCGATGCTCAGGCGGTTGCAGACCTGCGCAACTTCGGTAGCCGCGGATCGGGCTTTGAGCTGGAATTCGGAGAGGCGATCACCCTGACCTCGCCCTGGCAGGCACTGCGCCAACGGCCGTCAATTTGGTACGGCATCCGCATGCGACCATTCGGCCACCGACTGCGGCCGAGCTTGATGACGTCGGGCGTCCATGTCGTGATGCGTGCGAACGGACAATTAGAGGGTGGTGCCGACCCACGTCGGGAAGGTGTCGCAAGAGGCGACTAATTGGATTCACAACCGCTGAACATCACAATTCTTGGTGTCGGGATCTTCGGCCTCTGGCAGGCTTTGTTGCTGGCCAAGGCCGGCCACAAAGTGCGGGCGGTCGACCGCAGCACGGAACCCTTCGTTGACGCGGCCAGCCAGTACGCGGGCACGATGATCGCTCCCTTCTGCGAGGCGGAATCGGCGGAGCCGATCGTGCGCGATCTCGGCTTTGCCGCTGCCGACATCTGGCGCCAGCACTATCCGGAATTGATCGAGCATGGATCGTTGGTCGTCGCCAGTGCGCGCGATCAGGGCGAACTCAAGCGCTTCGCCCGCATGACTCAAAGCTATGAACAGATCGCGGCGCAACGCATCGGCGAACTCGAACCCGATTTGGCAGACCGCTTCCAGACAGCCCTGTTCTACCCCGATGAAGCGCACATGATCACGCCGTTCGCCCTGCGGCGTTTGATGGAGCTGGCCGAAGACGCGGGCGCGACGTTCATGTTTGGTCCGTCGTACGCCTCAGAGGCAACGGCGGACACAGGTGAGCATGACGTCGTGATCGATTGCCGTGGTCTCGCGGCGCGGGACGTTCTGCCCGATTTGCGCGGTGTGCGCGGCGAGCGCCTGCTGATCCGCTCGCGGGATATCAATTTGCAGCGGCCGGTTCGCCTCCTGCATCCGCGGTATCATCTCTATGCAGTGCCATGGGACGCTGGCCGAATTCTGATCGGCGCCACGGTAATCGAGAGCGAGGACACGACGCCGATGACGGTGCGATCCGCCCTCGAACTTCTCGGCATGGCCTATGCTCTGCATCCAGCCCTGGGCGAGGCGGAGATCGTCGAGATGAGTGCCGGCGTACGGCCCGCCTTTCCTGACAATGTCCCCCGCGTTGTCGTGCGAGAGAATGGCAAACGCATTCTGGTCAACGGCGCATTCCGTCATGGCTTTCTTCTGGCGCCGATGCTGGCAACAGTGACGCGTGACGCGTTGGCCGGCAGTATGACGGAGCATCCACTCTTGCGCAGAGAATAACGGCGCTGCCGCGTGGCCCGGCTGGACCGGCATCCGATCGATAAGAACTGGCGAATTTAAGGGAAGGACTTGAGCTATGGCGAAGATCACCACGGATGATGGCGTCGCACTTCACGTCGAGGAGAGCGGTAGTGGTTCACCGATTGTCTTCGTCCACGAGTTTGCCGGCGATCATCGCAGTTGGGAGCCGCAAATGCGGTTCTTTTCGCGCCGGCACCACTGCATCGCATATGCCGCACGCGGCTGGCCGCCGTCCGAAATTCCAGACGACGTGGCGATGTATTCTCAAGCCCGCGCACGCGATGACATTCGTGCCGTCCTCGATGCATTGAAGATTGACAAGGCTCATATCGTCGGCTTGTCGATGGGTGGCTTTGCGACCCTACACTTCGGATTGACTTATCCCGATCGCGCCCTATCGCTCACCGTCGCTGGTTGCGGATATGGCGCGGAAAAAGGCGAGCGGGATAAGTTTCGCGCCGAAGCCGTCGTGAGCTCAACCTTGCTCGAAGAAAAGGGCATGGCGGCCTTCACTGAAGCCTATGCGCATGGCCCGACCCGGGTACAGTTCGAGAACAAGGACCCACGCGGTTTCGCCGAATTCAAGGAGATGCTGGCTGAGCACTCGAATATCGGCTCGGCCCGGACGCAAATGGGCGTCCAGCGCGAGCGTCCGTCGCTCTACGATCTCGAGGCTGAATTGAGAGCACTTACCGTGCCCACGCTTATTGTTAGTGGTGACGAAGATTGGCCCTGTTTGGAGCCGGGCATCTACATGAAGCAGTGTATCGCCAGCGCCGGTCTTTTGATCGTTCCCAATACAGGGCACACGGTGAACCTGGAAGAACCTGCGTTGTTCAATCAGGGCGTTGCCGATTTCATTGCGCAGGTCGAAGCCGGACGCTGGCCGAACCGTGACTCGCGCGCCGTTAGCGACAGCATCACGG
>JBPCWB010000076.1:0-8556 GCA_051009955.1 Hyphomicrobiaceae bacterium
CTTTTATGCCGTTGGTGCTGACGTCGCCCGCAAACAGATCCGGGTCTTCGCGCCGGGCGGGATGATCTTGCCACCAGCGGATGGCGCTCCGCTTGGTCGCATTCACGTTACCGCAACAATGCAGCCCGGCGTCAGTGGTGGCGCCCTCGTCAGTGAAGACGGCCGTTTGGTCGGGATCGCCGTTGGCGGCGGTGAAGGCCGCAACGAGGCGCTGCCAGTCACGTTGATCGCTGAGTTGCTTGACGGCCGCTCGACGGTTGACGCCAAACAGATTCACAAGTCCATTGGCAAAGCCATAGAAGCTTGTGCTGTTGCTATCGACACCGCAAAAGGGGCACGCCGCGGCCGGCGTCCCGACGCGCCAACGCTTCGTGCACTCAAGGACGACTGCCGCGCCGCTGGCAATCCCGGGCAATATCTCAATGCTGCGCGTGCACTCGCATTTGCTCGCGAATTTGACGACGCGATTGCTCTCAGTAAGGCGGCGATTGATCAGGTCCCAAACTCGATCAACGCGCGCATTTCTCACTTAGTCGCACTACAGTTGGCCGGTCAGTTCCCGCAAATGCTGCCTCATGCACGATGGCTCATGAAGGTCCAGCCAGCCAATCCTCAGGCATTGCGGTTTGCCATTCAGTCCGGTGTCTGGGCCAACGACAAGGCACTGGCTGAGACCGCATACGAGCGCTTGCGCCGGGCCGACCCGCGCCAGGCTCAGGCGGCACGCCGGTTCATCGACCGTCCGCCGCCGGCGCCACGGCCGCGATAGAGTCCAGCGACCTTAATGATGGGAAATCGCTCAGTCTCGCAAAGGATCGGGGATCCAACCAACGGCCACAACGTCTTTCTCGTAAGGCGACGGAGTCGCACGCGCATAGATGCGTTCCTTGAGAGCCTTAACCGAGATGCCCGGTTGCCTTGACACGATTCGCGCCGCCAGCGCCGCCAGTCTCGGTACAGCGTAGCTTGATCCTGAGGCCTTGCCGGAGGCACCACGAAAATCGACCACGGGAACGTTCTCGGCCGGCACCATGATGTCGACAGATGTCCGCCCCCAGTTTGAGCCGGCGGCAAGGCGGCCGAAGGCATCGGCAGACGTCACGACGATCATGTTGTCGAGTGTCAAGACCGCAGGCCACAAGGGCATTTGGTCGAGGTCGCGACCGTTGTTTCCGGCCGACACGATGGCCAGGACGTTGGCGTGCGCACGCATGGCCTTTTCAAATGCAGTCCAATCAATCGGCCGATTGCTCCCCAGCGGCATTGCGATGATGCGCGCACCGGAATTCACTGCCCGCAGTACGACGTCCGCCATACGTCCCATGTCGGGCCGCGGATAACGCATCGGGATGAGGGCCGCCATCGGTGCCTCGCGAACCAGTATCGAGGCAACCGCCGAACCATGGCGGATGGGCAGGAACGGACTGCGAGAAACATCCCCATCATAGGGCAGAGGATCCATGTCCCAGAAATCGAAGCCCAAAGGGACTCCGTCTGCGCCCCGTGCCAGGCGATTGCGGTAGATGTCCAAGTCGTAGGCCAATCCCGAATCCACCAGCGCGACACGCGGGCCGCCGGGATCGGCCCCCGATGGCCACGGGGCCTGCAGCGTCTCCGTCCAGCGCACCGTTTGCAGGTCGCCGTCAAGCTGCTCGAGTGATCGGGTCGCACTCGATCTTGGACTCACAATGCGGCGGCCGGCCCGGATATGACAGGTCGCATCCGAGGCGGCCTGCATATTGGGCATCAGCTGCGCGCCCGACTGTTTAAAATATTCGACAGTGAAACGGCGCAGGCGATCGGCGAACGCTTGTCGGACGATGCGCAATTCGTCACCACCAGGAAGCGCCAAGCGCACGTCCGTCCGCTTTCCCGATCGTCCCATAGACGTGGTCTTCTCCTGCAACAACCACGTGCCCGGCAGTAGGCTCTGCGCAATCAGGCCATCGACAGATCCGGCATTGCAAATCCGGTCGATAGCCAGAGTTAGCCATGCTGCGGGCGTTCGAGTTTTGTCCGCCCAACCTCGATCAATCGAGCCGGTCAGCAATACCAGACTGAAGACTATGAATTCGATGTATCTCATGCCACAGGAGTCTATCAGACAGGCTTGCTGTCACGATATCCCAAACGCAACGTTCTCTTCGGCGGTCATTTTGGGTTCGCAATTGCAGCTGACCCGCGCCACCACCGCCGGCCGGAGACACGGTCGCGCTTGTCGATTGGCCTCGTGATAGGCTGCGTCGGTGCATTGGTAGGGAGAGGCTCTATGGAAACACGGCAACTGGGCCGGCTTTGGCCGGTCAGCAGCTTGACGCTCGGTGGCGGCGGCATCGGTCAACTCTGGGGCACGACGACCCGGGAGGAATGCATTGCGACGGTGCGCACTGCCGTCGATGAGGGCATCACGCTGCTGGACATGGCACCGCGCTACGGCGACGGCGAAGCGGAAATTGTCATCGGAGAAGCCTTTGAAGGCCGTATCCCGAACGGAGTCAAAGTAACAACGAAACATCGCTTGGGCACGCCGCCGCGTGGTGAAGTTGAACGCCAGCTCATCCAGAGCCTGGACGAAAGCCTGTCACGCATGCGGCTGCAGCACGTCGATATCTTCTTTCTGCACTCCAATATCATTCCGGATGACTACGACGCGAGTGCCTACACAGACCGCCCCGCTACGCGTTGGACGACCTATATCGACGAATTCGTCCCGGTTTGCGAGCGCCTGGTTTCTGACGGCCGGATCGGCGCCTGGGGCATCACCGGGATTGGTATACCCGCGTGCATTCTGGCCGCCCTCGATCAAACGAGCCCGCCGGCGGCCGTGCAATGCATCACGAACCCTCTCGATTCCGCTGGCGAGCTCAAATATTTTGACGGACCAAGCCGCGCGCGCGACATCATCGCCACTGGCGCGGCAAGAGGTGCCGGCATTCTTGGCATTCGGCCGGTTCAGGGCGGCGCACTGACCGACGGTGTTGACCGCGAATTGCCGTCAGATCACGGCGTCGTCACAGACTTCAATCGAGCCGCGAAATTCCGAGCCCTCGCTCGCGAACTTGGCACAACAGCCGCCACGCTTGCTCATCGCTACGCACTGACGATGGACAACGTCGAAACCGTGGTGCTGGGCTGCAAGAACCGGGCAGAGCTCCTTGAGTGCATTCAGGCGGCGAAAGACGGACCTCTTGAGGCAGCCGTGATGGCCAAGATCGACGCCGCATGTGCCGCTGAGTAAGGTGGTTCGGAGTCGCAATGGCCTTACGATGTGGTTGCGATGACGCTGCATAGTTCGTTCGGCGTTGCAAATCCGGTTTAGGCCACGTGCACAACCCGCGACTTTCACTACAGGAGACTTGCCATGTCGATCGCCGACAAACTCTTTCCAACCACGGTCGCCGGCAGCTTACCGAAACCGAGTTGGCTGGCCGAACCCGAAAAGCTTTGGGCCGGTTGGCGCTTGCAGGGTGACGCGCTCGTCGAAGCCAAGCGGGACGCGGCGCTGGTTTGGTTGAAAGAGCAGGACGACGCCGGTGTCGACATCGCATCGGACGGGGAGCAATTCCGGGTCCACTTCGTCCACGGCTTTCTCGAGAAGATCGACGGGATCGACTGGAATAATAAAACTACGATGGGCATTCGGGACAATCGCTACGAGGCGGAAGTGCCAACGGTGACTGGTCCGGTCAAGAGACCTCGTCCGGTCCATGTCGATGATGTGGCGTTTACACGTGGCCACGCCAAGCACGGCTTGAAGTTCACGTTGCCCGGTCCGATGACGATTTGCGATACGATCGCTGACGGCCACTACGGCCGGCGGGCCGACATGGCCATGGCGTTCGCCAAGGTCCTGAACGAAGAGGCACGGGAGATTGCGGCACTTGGTGTTGACGTGATTCAGTTCGACGAACCGGCCTTCAACGTGTTCATGGATGATGTCAAGGACTGGGGCATTGCGGCCCTCGAAGCGGCGGCAGACGGTCTCCCTTGCAAGACTGCCGTTCATATCTGCTACGGCTATGGCATCGAGGCAAATCTACAATGGAAAGAAACGCTGGGCTCGGAATGGCGGCAGTACGAGGAGATTTTTCCCGTGATCAACGCCAGCAAGATTGATCAGGTCTCGCTGGAGTGCCAAGGCTCGAAGGTTCCAATATCGCTCATACGATTGCTCGATCAGAAAACGATTCTGGTCGGCGCCATCGATGTTGCGACGAACGCTGTCGAGCCCCCAGAGAAGGTTGCATCGATTTTGATCGAAGCAACCAAACATGCCGAGGTCGAGCGTATTCAGGGCTGCACCAACTGCGGCATGGCTCCCTTGCCCCGTGACCTGGCCGCGGCAAAACTCCAGGCTCTGGGCGCCGGCGCAGCACTGGCACGAACGCAGGTGGGCTCTTGAGAAGTCCGCCGCAATCGGCACGCCTGCGCGCCAGGCGATCGCGTTGAGTCCTAATTCTGATCGACTCAAGATCGCGAGCCGGCGACTCTCATTCAGTTCCGGGAGTTGATCCAATCCAGGACCGCCTGGGCGTTCCGGTCAGGCGGGAAGACCGGATAAAACGTGTGGGCGACCAGACCGTCCTCAATGATCAACGTCACACGCTTAAGAAGGGTGACTCCGTTGACGTCGAACGTGGGCAGCCGCATGCGGGTCGCGAAGGCGAGATCAGAGTCCGACAGAAGCGGAAACGGCAGATGCAATCGACCGACCGCCTCCTTCTGGTAGTCTGTGTCCTGAACCGACAGGCCAAATACAGATCGCACGCCGCTTCGGCGTAGATCTTCCGCATGGTCGCGGAAGGCACAGGATTGCGCGGTGCAGCCGCGCGCTCCGGGGATACCATCCCAGCCATAGGGTTGGGCGATGTCGGGACGACCCGTCATTGGATAGATGTAGACGACGCCCAATCCCGGCAGGCGAGACAGGTTCACGCGTGAACCGTCAGTGGCCGGCAGCGTCGCGTCAACGACCTTCGTCCCGGTCAGGTGCTCTGCGGCACCGTCATTTTCAGGTGCCGGAATCTGACTCCAATCCACATTCGTCAAGTCGTGCATAGTGATCCGTTCCGTTCATAGCCGTGGCGATTGCGGCCTCTGCGCAATTGCCACGGACTGCTTCAGCATCGGCACCAGCGTTGCAATCAGAACAAAGCCGCCAATCAACAGCGGATAGGCAAAACTCTGCGTTGCATCGTAGGCCCAGCCGGCCAAAGCCGGACCGATGATCTGGCCAAGGGCAAACGCCACAGTCATGGCTGCAATGTGATGTTGCGCACCGCTGGTTCCGCCAATGTTGTGCGCCTCCTTGAGCCCCGCCATCGTCACGACCATAAACGTGCCGCCGACGCACAGTCCACCGACAATTATGGCCACGATGTGTGATGAGAGTGCCGGAATGAGCAGACCGAGACCCATGACGAGTTGACTTGCGATCCAAATCTGTCGATTTGAGAATGTGCCATAAAGCCGTGCAGCCACAACCGTCGACATCGCCGCTGCACCGCCGAAGATCGGCCAACTCCATCCAAACACCATTGGCGATGCAATGGCCTGCTGTGCCATGATCGGCAGGTAGGTCGCCGGTATGATATAGCCGGCCCCCATGGCCCCGTAAGGCAGGATAACCTGCCAGACCAGGCGTGGTGCCGAGCGGGTGCGCTCGTCCGAATCTGTTGGTCCGACGAATGTTTGGTTAGCGATCAGCACGTAGACAGCCACCGTTACGGCCAGCGTTGCAAAGCCGAATACCAGCCATCCAATCCGGCTTGGGGCGTTCACGGCCATCAGCCAGAGTGTCATCAGGCCAACAAGCGCTGTACCGCCCCCGACACCGGCAAAGACAACACCCTCTAACTCCAATCGGCCAGACTGGGCCAATACCTTTACGAACTGCGTGCTTACGGCGACCAGGACGAGTGCACTACACACACCAGCGACCCAGCGTGCAGCAAGCCAGATGCCATAAGCGTTGGTCAGTCCCATGGCGATTGTCGACAGGGCGATGGCAGCCAGCGACAGGACGAGCACGCTCCTGGGCGACCATGTCAGTCTCCAGGACAGGACAGCGCCCATCGCATAGCCAATGAAGTGAACGGAGGCGAGAACGCCACCATCACCGACGCTTAACAGGCCCTCCGATTGCATCATGGGCAGGATCGGCGTGAACGCAAATCGGCCGATGCCCATCGAGAAAACGAGGATCAGGAATCCAGTCAGCGCCGTGCGCAATGGTGATGGAGCGGTTGCCATTGTTGAAAGACGTCCCGTTCGATTGACCCGCAGCTTTACACGAAGCGTGATTTCATGAAAAATGAATAATGGAGATACCAGGGTTCTGAATTTGAGATACCTATGCGCCATCTGGAATTGTCGACGCTTGAGATCTTTCGCCAGGTTGCCCTTGCAGGCAGCATCTCCGCCGCTGCTGCTAAGCTCAATCGCGTGCAGTCCAATATCAGCACCCGTGTCAAGCAATTGGAAGAGCGGTTGGGGACGGCGCTGTTCGAGAGAAATCGCCGCGGCCTCAGCCTCACAGAGGAAGGCCATACGTTGCTGCGCTATGCCGACCGGCTGTTGTCACTGTCGGATGAAGCCGTTGACGCCTTGCAGGCCGCAAAGCCCAGTGGAAGCCTGCGCCTCGGCACCATGGAGAGCACCGCGGCATCGCGCTTGCCACCATTGCTGTCGCGCTATCATGCGCAGTTCCCGGACGTCGAGATTCATCTCGAAACGGATACGGCCGGTCGCCTCACACGGCGGTTGATGTCCAACGAGATTGACGTCGCGTTCATTGCCGAACCGGTAGTGGTGGAAGGTCTTCAGGCTGTATCCGTATTTGAGGAGCAATTGCTGCTGGTTGCACCGGTCTCATTTCCGGCCTTGCGCCGCAGCGATGAGATCAGCGGCAGAACGATGATTGCGTTCGAAGAAGGATGTGCGTATCGGCGCTATCTGAATGATTGGTTGATTGAGGAAGGGATTGTGCCGGGCAACATTCTATCGGTCGGCTCCTACCTTGCAATTCTTGCCTGTGTCTCAGCCGGCGCCGGCTACGCAGTCGTGCCCAGGTCCGTCCTCGACACCATCGCAACGCAAGGGGAGTTCCGCCGCCACCAACTGCCCAAGCGTTACTCGCGGATCAAAACGCTGCTGGTCTGGCGCCAGAATTATACCTCTCCCAAACTCGATGCGCTTCGCGCGCTACTGCCCATCATCCGGTGACTGCGTTGGCTCTCAATGCGGAGACTCGGCGTAGTGGCGCGCCAGCACATCGCCTCCAAAGTCGCTCTGAAGATCGCGCCAGACCGTGTGAATATGATTGGCGCCCCGCTGGGTGTTATCGTACTCGATCAGCAGTCGGCGACCTTGGATCCGGTAGTAGTGTGGTTCATAGCGCTCGGCACTGCCTGCCCAAGCGAATGTCAGGGCATCCATCTCGGTGGCGACAAGCTCCGCCTGTTGATCGGCGAGATCATCTGGCAATCGGGTAAGATAGGCGTCAAGCAGCTCTCTCAACGTGCTCAATTGGACGTCGTTGAACTGTGACACCGCCAAGCCTTTCGGCTGCAAGCTAAAACTGATGGCTTCGAGGTGCTTTTCCGTCAGTCCGAGCAGGGCTTCAGCGTCGGTCTGCATCCTCTCGAGAAGGGCATTGGTGTCGCCGGTAAAGCGGCCACGAAACACGTCGGGCAAGCCGACCGGCTGGTTCCCGTCGCTCAGTTTGGAGCGGTTTCCTGTCGCGATGTCCGTCGGTGCCACAGGTGAGATCAGCGCGTGGTCCGCCAGCCCTCCGAGCGAACGGAACAAGTCTCGCCCAATGTCTTCGGCCGCAGCCAACGGCCGGTGCAGGTGCGGACCGAGCAACGGGCTGTCGGCAGGGTCGGCGCCGAAAAAGCTGGGTGTCGCGGCGACGACCGCGCCATGGACAATTGTGTAATGCAAGGATAGGTGGTGCCCGCCGAACCGCCAGGCCCAGGCTACATCACCAGGTTCGCCGAAGAACGTCACATAGTAGAGGAGCGGATCGCGCCCGCGCGGACGGCCAAAGTCGACCGTAAAGTTCTCCAGCCGATCCAGAATATTATCCAGGCCGATGATTGCCGCAGCGGTATTGTAGCCGGCCTCGGACAAGCCCGTGGCAACAAGCTGATGCACGAGCCGGTGTTGGACGCTATTCATATCCGATAGAGGCAGGCCGCCATGGTCCGTCGGCGTGAAAAACCACTGACGCCGTTCGTCATCGTCCGGGAAGGAGCGGCAGGCAATTGTCCTCTGCGCCGGTTCGAACGACAAGATCAGGGCCGCCGCAGCAGTGGCCATGGCCTGTGCAGTGACAGTGGTCAAGAACTCTTCCCCGTTGTCTCGTCAATCGCGCGACGACTCAAGGCGCGCGCTACCATTGTGCCGTTGCGGCAGTTCTTGGCGAGCCACCTGAGCCCGATCGAATTAGCCGGGCTGACCAAAGGTCGCGATGCTGTCGACACGGCACTCGAACAGCACGCGGCGCTCGTTGAATGACGGGTCTCGCAACGCATAGTCTCCGTCATCGCCCGT
>JBPCWB010000077.1:0-11671 GCA_051009955.1 Hyphomicrobiaceae bacterium
TCTTCACTGGTTGTTCGCGACATCGACATCCTTGCGCGAATGGCCGAGCGTGATCTGGTCAAAGTCGCCTTGTCCGTGACCACCCTCGATCGGGATGTCGCGCGCAAGATGGAGCCGCGGGCGGCGAGACCGGATCGGCGCTTGGAGGCATTGCGGCAACTGTCACAGGCGGGAATTCCCACCACCGTCATGGTCGCGCCAATTATCCCGGGCCTTAACGATCATGAGATCGAGCGCATCCTCGTGGCGGCGCGATCGGTCAACGTCGAAGGCGCGTCTTATGTCCTGCTGCGACTGCCACTGGAGCTCAAGGAATTGTTTCGGGAGTGGCTGGTTAGCGAATTTCCAAATCATGCCCAGCGGGTCATCAAGCTTCTGCAAAGCATGCACGGTGGCAAGGACTATGTCGCAGAGTTCGGAATTCGCCAGAGAGGTACTGGCCCATTTGCCGAGCTTATCGCGCGGCGGTTTAAGAGCGCCATTGCCCGGCTGGGACTCAACCAGAGGCAGCTTGAGTTGAGAACAGACTTGTTTCAGTCTCGGTTTTCCACGACGCAGCAGCTGAGCCTGATCTAGCGTCGAAATTGTCGTGGTGCCGGCATCGCGATGTGGTAGGCGAAAGCATGGCGACGAAAACGCGAGGAGCTCGTCCTACAGTTGAGATTGAGCTGCAGGAAGCTGAGCAGGTTGGTTGTCCGATTGTCGGAGTCGATGAGGCGGGTCGTGGTCCACTTGCCGGCCCCGTCGTTGCTGCAGCAGTTGCCTTCACGATACCTGACCTGAAAGGCGTCAAAGGGAGTATTCTGGAGCAACTCAACGACTCGAAAGCCGTCAGCGAAGTCGTTCGAGAGGAGCTGTACGAGGCGATCGTCCCGGCATTCGATTGGGGCATTGGTATTGCCGATGTCGGCCGCATCGATCGGTGCAATATCCTGAATGCTACAATGTGGGCGATGCGGCAGGCGGTGGCGGGCTTGCAACAGGTGCCAGCATCAGCATTGATCGATGGAAATCGGGATCCGGGCTTGTCGTGCAGAACGCGCACGGTGGTCAAAGGCGATGCACGCTGCCTGTCTATAGCCGCCGCATCTATCGTGGCCAAGGTTACGCGGGACCGTATCATGCGTGACATCGCCGAGCGCTATCCTGCTTACGGTTTTGCCAAGCACAAGGGATACGGCACCAAAGAGCATCTGGAGGCGATCCAGAGATGGGGGGTGACACCGCATCATCGTCGTTCGTTCAGTCCGGTCAGGTCCGCACTCGCCGGCGAGGCTTGACGTTGCCGTCTTCGCCTAAGGCGACATGGCTTAGGTTGATCGCGCAACTTGTGCCTTACTAAAATCTCACTAGTCTGGTCCGAATTATCGTGCCTAGTTTAACTTTCCGTTAACCTTTTGAGAACCAGGGTTGGCCGGTTTGTAGTTCCGACCGCCTAACATGCGGCGTTCGGCGTACCAGTGAGTTGCGTATCCATGAGCCAAGTACGGCACAAGCGTAAGCGTTTAGTCTGCAACCGCCTGATGCAGGGCGACTGTTTGGAAGAGTTGGCGAAGCTGCCTGACGAGAGCATCGATCTCGTTTTCGCCGATCCGCCCTACAACCTCCAACTGGACGGAGATCTCCTGCGTCCGAACAACACCGTGGTCGACGGTGTGCATCAGGAGTGGGACAAGTTTCAAAGTTTCGCGGCCTACGACGCGTTCAGCCGAGCCTGGCTCGGTGAATGCCAACGCGTGCTCAAACCAAACGGCGCGATGTGGGTCATCGGTTCCTATCACAACATTTTTCGGCTTGGCGTCGCGCTGCAGGATCTGGGGTTCTGGATCCAGAACGATGTGGTCTGGCGCAAAACAAATCCAATGCCGAATTTTCGCGGCAAGCGCTTTACGAATGCACACGAGACCCTGATCTGGGCCGGGCGCGAGCAATCCTCGCGCGTGACATTCAACTATGAAGCGTTGAAGGCCGGCAACGATGACCTGCAAATGCGCTCCGACTGGTTGTTTCCAATTTGCTCGGGCCCAGAGCGATTGAAGGACTCGCAGGGGCGCAAAGCCCATCCCACACAAAAGCCGGAAGGTCTGTTGCATAGAATTCTTCTCGGCTGCTCCAATCCGGGTGATGTCATTCTCGATCCGTTTTTCGGAACCGGTACGACGGGAGCTGTCGCTAAGCGCTTGCAGCGCAAATGGATCGGCATCGAACGTGATCCTGGATACGCCGCCGATGCCGAGGCGCGGATTGCTTCGGTCCAACCTCTGCCCAAGGACGCCATTGAACCGCTGCCTGCAAAACGCACTGAGCCGCGCGTGCCGTTCGGAACAATTGTTGAGCTCGGGATTCTCGAACCTGGGACTCGACTGGTTGATGAGCGTCGGAGATTTCGCGCGGAAGTTCGCGCAGATGGAACGCTGACTCTGGCAGGCCGCCATGAGTTGCGAGGATCAATTCACCGTTTGGGTGCCGAAGTCCAGGGCAAGAGCGCCTGCAATGGCTGGACGTTCTGGCACGTCGAGGCCGAAGGTAAGTTGAAGCCGATCGACGTTTTTCGCCAACAGGCCAGGCGCCACCTCGGCCTCAAGAGCGACAGACCGGTCGTCATCGTCGCCGCCGAATGATTGTAGCCGCGATCTGCGCCCGTCCGGCTTTTGAGTTGGCGGTGGTGTTTGCTACCAAGGTACTTCGTATTCGCTGCTGCCGCTGGTGCTGCTTCGGCCGGCCTGTTATGCATGCCGCTCGACGCACGGGAGGCCGGATTGTCAGAAAATGTATCGAGTGCTGGTGAGCGGATAACGTTCGCGACGACTGTTATCGCCCTGGCACCGTTTTCAGCCGGCTACTTCCTTTCCTATCTGTTCCGGGCCGTAAATGCGATCATCGAAAAGGATCTGGTCGCGGAGATAGGTTTGAGCCCGGCTGAACTCGGGCTCGTCACGGCTGCGTATCTCGGGGCGTTTGCGCTTTTCCAATTACCGCTGGGCGTCCTACTTGACCGCTTCGGTCCTCGGCGCGTGCAGACGGTTCTGCTATCGGTCGCCGCCAGCGGCGCCCTGCTGTTTGCGATCGGGAATGATGTCACGATGTTGACCGTCGGTCGCGCTTTGATCGGTCTTGGATTTGCCGGTGGATTGATGGCGAGCTTCAAGGCGGTTGTCATCTGGGTGTCAGAGCCGAGGCGGGCTCTCGCCAATGCATTGGTGATGTCGTCGGGTGCCATCGGTCTCCTGGTCGCGACGCAGCCGGTTGAGTTGGCGACGCAGGCCATCGGTTGGCGCAATGTCTTCCTGTGCCTCGCAGGTGCGACCTTCGTCGTCGCGCTGTTGATCTTCATGCTGGTGCCGGAAAGAAAGGTTGCCGTCACGGGCGAATCGCTGTGGCAGCAGATCAAGGGGCTGGGCGGTATTTTCACAGACCGGGCATTCCTTGCCATCACACCATTATTGGCGACCACTGCAGGCGCACATATTGCAATTCAAACACTCTGGGCCGGGCCCTGGTTCCGAGATGTCGCCGGCCTTGATCGCGACGGCGTCGCATCCAGTCTGTTGATCATGGCGTTGGCGTTTCTGGTGGGCATTCTGTCGACGGGTGTCATTGCCGATTGGCTCGTTCGGCGTGGCTACAGCGTGTTGACGGCGATGGTCTGTTTTCTGCTGCTGTTTCTTTTTGCGCAACTTGGTATCGTTGTAGGCCTCGCGGACGAGTATATCCAGCCCGTCTGGTTCTTGTTCGGCATGCTGGGGCAGGCCGCCATTCTTGCCTATCCTTGGCTTGCAGCTCATTTTGGCGCGCAACGCTCCGGTCGGGCGCAAACGGCGGCAAACCTGGTTATTTTTGCCGCTGCATTTGCGCTGCAATATGCGATCGGCGCGGTTATCGAGCAGTTTCCGGAAACAGGGCCTGGCAGCTATGACGTCCGTGCCTATCAGTTTGCATTCGGTGGCACGCTCGTACTGCAGGTGGTTGCGCTGATGTGGTACTGGCTGAATGCTGCAGCCTTCTCCCAACACCGTCCCACTTAGGGACGTGGCTCATTGCGCCGTGAGGCCGTGGCTGATGATTTTGCGCATCACTGACGGGAGCGCCTGACCGTCGAGATCATTGCGGCGTACCCATCGGCAGCGGCTTGCGTCAGCCCAGAATGTCAACCCGGCGTCGCTCGGTACGATGGCCCGAAAGACATCGATTTCAAGTCTGAAATGCGTGAACGTGTGCACGACGCGGCCGGGAACCGGCCACCAATCGGAGCGCACCGGCGCCGTCCGCAATGCTTCGTCAACTGGTGGATGCTCATCCAGCCAGTCCGTGGAAGGAACCTCCAGCATGCGCGCCAACAACCCGGTCGATGGTCGTTGGCGTAACAACAGCTGCCCGTCTTCCGTCACCGCGACAAACGCGATGCCATAGCGTACCGGTCGTTCGGGTTTGACGGCCTTGATCGGGAGTTGCGAGGCGATGCCGAGTGTGTGTGCATCGCATTGATGGTTCAGAGGGCACATCAGGCACGATGGCCGCTTGGGTGTGCAGACCGTTGCGCCCAGGTCCATCATGGCTTGGGCGAAATCACCGGTACGTGCGTCAGGCGTCAGTGTGCTTGCAAGATCTTTCAGGCGCGGTTTGGCTTTCGGCAGTGCTTCGTCGACAGCGAACAGCCGCGCCACAACGCGCTCAACGTTACCATCGACAGGTGTCGCCCTTTGGTCAAAGGCGATGGCGGCGATGGCAGCTGCGGTGTAGGGGCCGATGCCTGGTAGCTTGGCGAGAGTTGCTTCATCTCGTGGAAACTGGCCGCCAAAATCGTGGTGAATGGCCATCGCACAATCGTGCAGATTGCGTGCCCGCGAGTAGTATCCCAGACCGGCCCAGGCCTGCAGGACCTGTTCCTGTTCCGCGGCTGCCAAATCCTCAACCGTCGGCCACAGCTGAACAAATGCCTCAAAATACGGGATGACCGCCTTGACCGTGGTTTGCTGCAGCATGATCTCACTCAACCATACTCTGTACGGGTCAGCCTGCGCTCCGGGTCGGTAGCGCCAGGGCAGATCGCGGCGTTCATTGTCGTACCAGTCGAGAAGAATAGGGGCGGCATCCGAGCTGGCACGATACTGCCGTTGCGTTCGGGCAACAGTGCTCATTGGATGGCCTCCAGGATCGCAGCGAATCGTTTGAATGATGGTACGCGTGGTTGACCTAAGTGGAAACGGTGGAGTCGGCAGGCAGTGGCTATTGCGCAAGATCACAGGAATCGCTTTCCGCGGCGTAGCGGTGACCGCGCGCGGGCGGTTGGCGCGTTCTTGCCGGAGCTGACAAAGAAAGCATTCCAGAAATACGGATTTTCGACGGCCACGTTGTTGACCGATTGGCGTGAAGTGGTGGGCAGTGAACTGGCCACATACACGCGTCCGGAGCGCCTGAAATGGCAACGGGCGGGTGTGCCGGTCCTTGCGCCCGATGAGAGCGGTGAACAACAACGTGGCGCAACACTTGTGCTCCGGGTCGAAAGCGCCAGGGCGCTCGACGTGCAATACCAGACCGACCAGATCAAGAGCCGTATCAATGCCTATTTCGGTTACTATGCCGTCGGACAGATTCGACTGATTCAGGCACCGGTTGCCCCCCTTGATCGCAAAGGTGCGCATCAAGAGGTGGTCCGGAGTCTGGCCCGCGCCAAACCGGCTTCTCACGATGGTTCGTTGGCCGCCGCGCTCGATCGGCTCGGGGAATGTGTCAAGGCAGACACACTCACGCGGCGAAAGGCGATGTCGAGCGGACCGAAGACGCCATAACTGTGAATACAAGTGCCCCGCACTTAATTGTTATGTCGCTTCTCTTGGTAAATTGCACGGAATTGCCTTAATCGAGGGCGAAACAAAGGAAATCGGCAGGTGGCGCCCTGCTCAGGCGATGGAGTTTTAGGTGGCGAAGTTATCCGGTGTCTTTCAATCCCTTCATTCAGGCCGCCGGTCGTTTGTGATCGGGCTCGCGTCACTGACTGCGATGGCCGGCGTGCCGGCGATTGCGGTTGCGCAAGGCGTGAACGAAGTTCCGATGAAGGAGCTGTTGGCACCGGGTGAGCTTGCAGAGCTCAGTCTCGGCAACGCGGACGCCAAGGTCACGATTGTGGAATATGCATCGATGTCGTGCCCGGCTTGTGCGCGGTTCCATCGCCAGACCTACCCCAAACTCAAAGAAAAATATGTCAAGACGGGTAAGGTTCGGTTCGTCATCCGCGAGTTTCCGCTGAATAACCTGGCTGCCGCGGGGGCGATGCTGGCACGCTGCGCTGCAACGCCAGCAAAGTCGATCGCCTTGATCGATGTCCTGTTCGAAAAGCAGCAGGAATGGGTCAGCCGGAATGCGGTAGCCGAATTGCTGAAGATAGCGAAGCAAGCCGGATTCACGGAAGAAGCGTTCAACAAGTGCCTCCAGGACGACAAACTGTTGGGCAAGCTGTCCCGCCAGCGCGATAAAGCAGATAAGGAATTCGGCGTCGACGCCACTCCATCGTTCTTTGTCAATGGCAAGCGCATGCGGTCGAGGAATTTCTCAATTGAGTCGTTCGACAAAGTCTTGGAACCGCTCCTGAAGTCATCTTGAGTTTGAGGATTGTCTGTCGCGGGCTGGTGACGGCGCGCCGGACTATTGCATGGAGTTGATGAATTGGCCGGGGGGCACAGTGTTTTAGCCGTAGCGTTCGTGGCCGCAGTCGGTCTGGCAGGGTGCTCGGGCTCGCCGCCGCTGAACGGAGCCGGCGCGCTGGGTAGCGGAGTCGGATCTTCCACGCTCACGACAACCGCGCCATCCAGTTCATTCGATCCTTTTGGTCTGGATAACGCCGATAGCGGCTACAAGCGGCGCGTGGTCATCAGTAATCCATCGATTTCGCAGATCATGAAGCCTGGGCCGCTGCCAGAGATGACCTTGGGCCGAGCTGACGCGCCGGTCACGATAATCAAGTATGCTTCGATGACGTGTCCCTATTGCCGGCTGTTCCAGATCAAGACCTTCCCGGTTTTGAAGCGCGAGTACATCGACACCGGCAAGGTTCGTTTCATTCTGCGCGAATTCCCCATCGGTTTCCAATCCGGCGCGGCTACAATTGCGTTGCGTTGCGCACCGCCGAAAAAGTACTTCGACTTATATGACAAGTTGATGCGACAGCAACGCTCGTGGGTGAGCCAGGATGTGCGACGCGATCCGATTTTCAAGGTGGCGCAACAGGTCGGCCTGAGCCGCAGCCGATTCGATGCTTGTTTTGCCGACAAAGCTCTGGCAGCCAAACTGAAGGCCGTCAAAGATCGCGGGCGTGAACTTGGGATCATCGGAACACCCAACTTCTTCGTCAACGGCGAGTTGATCAAGCGCCGACTGACCATCACTGACATCCACAGTCTTGTTTCGAAAGCGCTTGCCAAGCCGGTCGCCGCAGCGAACTAATGTTCGTGGACGTAAGCGATTCAGATTGATCTCGAAGGAAACTTCGGGCAGTTGCTGCGTTTTGAGAACGTCCTCTGGAATTTATGTCTCGGCATGTCGGGCGAGGGCCGGCAGCTACCGACTGGACCTCGTGCATGCACATAACGAAACTCAGATTGGTTGGTTTCAAGTCGTTCGTTGAGCCAACGGAGCTGACTGTTGAGCCGGGATTGACGGGCGTTGTCGGGCCCAATGGTTGCGGCAAATCCAACCTGCTCGAGGCGTTGCGCTGGGTGATGGGCGAGACGTCCTACAAATCCATGCGCGCTGCGGCTATGGACGACGTCATCTTTTCCGGTACGACCGGGCGTCCCGCACGAAACATGTCCGAGGTGACCATTTTCCTCGACAATGCGAGGCGCGACGCACCGGCCGAGTTCAATGACCAGGACACGATTGAGATCACCCGTCGGATCGAGCGCGAGGAGGGCTCGTCATACCTGATCAACGGTCGTGGCGTGCGCGCACGGGATGTCAAGATTCTGTTCGAGGATGCGGCGACCGGTGCGCGATCGCCAGCACTCGTGCGCCAGGGCCAGATCGGCGAAATCGTCAATGCCAAGCCTGAACAACGTCGGCGTATTCTTGAGGACGCTGCCGGCACGGCTGGCCTCTATAGTCGGCGCCATGAGGCTGAACTGCGCTTGCGGGGTGCGGAAAACAACCTGGCGCGACTGAGCGACGTTATCGGGCAATTCAATAGCCAGATCGATTCCCTGAAGCGACAAGCACGGCAAGCAAATCGCTACAGTGAGCTGTCCGACAAGATCCGACAGGGTGAAGCCTTGTTGCTCTATCTCACGTGGTCCAGTGCACAGGTTCAGGTTGACCATGACGAGGCGGCGCTGCAGGTCGCACTTGAGGCACTTGGTGCTGCGACGCAGAAAGAGGCGGTCGCAACGCGTCAGGAAAGCGACGTCTCCGAGACTCTGCAACCTTTGCGCGATGAAGAAGTGAGACGAGCCGCTGTTCTCGCGCGCCTCAATCACGAACAAACAAATCTTGATAACGATTTGCGCCGTGCGCGCCAGCGCGCGGAAGAACTCGGCGCACGTGCCGCGCAGTTTCGCACGGATATTGAGCGCGAGATCGGATTGGTGGACGAGGCGCGGCAACTGCGCGAGCAGATCGAACTTGAGCTCAAGGAGGATGTCGCCAGGGAGAAGGCGACGACCAAAGATGAACTGCAGCTCACAGCTCAACTGGAGACTGCCGAAGGACGTCTCGCCGATGCCGAGCAGGTCCTTGCCAGTTTAATCTCGGAGCATGCCAAAGCGCGGGCGCAGCGTGGCGCAGTCGAGGCGCAGGTGCACGAGCGTGAAGCAATGGTCGCGCGGCTGGAGCAGCAGAAGGTCGAGATATCGCGGCAAACCGATGGTGTGATGGCAGCGGCGCCGGATGCAGCCAAACTGGCCGCGCTGCAGCAGGAGGCAGTCCAACTCAATCAGGCGATTGAGAGCGTAGACGAGCGCGCGCCCGTCGCCGAGGAACGAGTTGCGAAGGCAAGGGTGGCGGTGCAATCGGCGCAGGAAGAGCGGAGCCGCACGCAGTTGGCGCTACGCCAGATCGCCACCGAGCGCCAGACCCTGGCTCAATTGGTGCAGACAGGCCCTGATGACGTGCCGGTTGTTGTCGACCGTCTGAAGGTCAAGAAGGGATACGAAATTGCACTGGGTGCGGCGCTCGGAGACGATCTCGATGTGCCGGTCGGTGTTGAAGATGTTGTCCACTGGCGGGCAGTTGCAGAAGCGGAATTGCCTGCTCACGACCCCGGCAACAGTCTGCCGGATGGTGTCGAACCGCTGGCAAAGTATGTGAGTGGTGCGCCGGAACTTGAGCGGCGATTGCAGCAGATCGGTGTTGTCGATCACGAGCTGGGTCGCGCCCTGCAAATGCGTCTCATGCCGGGGCAGCGCCTGGTGTCGCGGCGTGGCGACCTGTGGCGCTGGGATGGCCTGACCGCGCCAGCGGATGCACCGACGCCCGCTGCCCAGCGTCTCGCGGCGCGTAATCGATTGGCCGAGCTTGAAGTCCAGGAAAAGGATGCGACAGCTGTCGCCGAAGCGGCAAATGCGGCGACCGAGAAACTGGCCGAAGCGTTGCAGTCTGCCGTCGCGGAAGAGCAGGACTTACGCAGAGAGCGCCGAGATGGCGAGGCCCGCCTGGGCAATCTGAGCCAGCAACTGAGGCACATGGAGCAAGCTGCAAGCGAGACACAGTCGCGCTTGGCTAGCTTGCAGGACGCCTCGGCCGCAGTTGCGGCAAATACGAAAAGCGCACGGGAACAGCTTACGGCCGGCCAACGGGCTCTCAATGATCTGCCGCCGCCCCAAGTGATCGAAGCCAAGCTGAGCGACGCACAGGAGCTGGCTTCGCAATGTCGCGACGGCGCCGTGCAGTTGCGATCACAAGTTCAGGCGTTGGTTCTCCAGCGGCAGCGCTTCGCGGAGCAACGCGAGAGGCTGCGCGCAGATCAGGAGCGCTGGTCAGATCGCCTGACCAAGGGTGAAGCCCAGGTCGCCGCTCTGCAGTCCCGGCTGTTGGAGACTGAAAGCGAAAAGCAGGCCGTCTCCGCAATTCCGGGGCAACTTGAGACGCGGCGGCAGAAACTGCTTGATGAGGTTACGACGGCAGAGGCCGCGCGGCAGCAGGCCGCGGATGAGCTGGCGATAGCTGAAACCGCTCTTAAAGACGCCAACACAGCCCTGCGCGGCGCGCAGACCAATGTCAGCGAGTGCCGTGAAATTCGCGCGCGTGCCGATGCCAAAATGGAAGCCTCGCGGCAGCGTCGTGCTGAGATCGTGCGGCAGATCCAGGAGACATTCGATTCGCCGCCGGAGGGTTGCCTGAAGGTCGCTGGTCACGAGCCGGATGATGACCTGCCGGAATTGGCTGACGCGGAAGCCCGCGTTTTGCGATTGAAGACCGATCGAGAGCGGCTCGGAGGCGTCAACCTGCAGGCCAGCGAAGAGCTTGACACGTTGTCGGAGCAGTTCGAGAAGTTGACGAGTGAGCATGCCGATGTCGAGGAGGCCATCGCCAAATTACGAGCCGGCATTGCGAGCCTGAACCGCGAGGGCCGCCGTCGCCTGAAGGCAGCCTTCGAAGCCGTCGATGCTCATTTCCAGGATCTCTTTACGACGCTCTTCGGCGGTGGAGAAGCCAAGCTGGAGCTGATCGAGGATGACTCCGACCCGCTTGCTGGCGGACTGGAGATTCTGGCCAAGCCGCCGGGCAAGAAGCCGACGACATTGTCGCTGCTGTCCGGCGGTGAACAGACTCTCACGGCATTGTCGCTGATCTTTGCGGTTTTCCTGACCAATCCCTCGCCGATCTGCGTTTTGGATGAAGTTGATGCGCCCTTGGATGATGCCAACGTAGATCGCTTCTGTACGCTTATGGAAAAAATGGTGGGCGATACGGATACGCGGTTCCTGGTGATTACCCATCACCCGATGACCATGGCACGGGTCGATAGGCTGTTTGGTGTAACAATGGTCGAACGCGGTGTGAGTCAGTTGGTATCGGTGGATCTGGCGGCAGCCGAGCAATTCCTTGAAGCGGGCTAACGTTGGCTGGATTGTGCTGAGAGGTGTCATCTTCCGGAGCGAGGCTCACAATTGTTCGATGTGCAACTCTGGTCGAATTCCCGCAGGCTCGGACAAAGGTGAGGGTCGCTAAAAGGCGAGCGTGCCGTGAGTGGCGGCGTTGTGTGGAATTCGTGCCAGAGCTTAGGAATTGCTGACAGTCCTGGCTGCGGTGATCGGCGAGTTGTGCGTCAGCTTGACACTGTTTATGCAGTGCGGCTGCTGCGTATCGATGGGTCCATCCAGGAAGGAGGGCCCGACACATTGGAATATCTGGTTTGAGGTGGCCAAGTGCGCGCTTTCGCCATAGTTGATGGTGGTTCGCAGAGCCGGGCATTGCCTTGACACCCTCTGGGGCGTTCCGTAGTTTTCGCGCCGACGATCAACCGGCCTACTCCGGCCACATTCCAGTCCTGGAGCGCGTCGTCCATGTCGCAGAATGACAATGGAAATGAGGCGCCTCGGGGTGAGATGAGTTCCGAGCAGATAGAAGCGTTCGAAAGACGGTCGAAGGAACTCGGGAAGCGTCTTGATGCGGTCAAGACACGGAGAGAGCCGCCACCTGAGAGAACTGCACGTGGTCCTGCGATCGCGCAGGCCTTCAA
>JBPCWB010000078.1:0-5355 GCA_051009955.1 Hyphomicrobiaceae bacterium
CGCCGTCGGTTCTCGGGATTGGTGATGGAAGAGGATGTGGCCCAATAGGCCGGGTCGATGCCGCTGCACACACAGGATGATCTCTACATGCAATTCGACGCCGCAAGGCACATCGACGATTACGAACGGGATGGTTTCATCTGTCCCATCGACGTCATGTCCGAAGCGGCCGCCGCACGCTATCGCAGCCTGCTGGAAGAGGTCGAAGCCGCAATCAAGGATGACGGGGACAAACGCCGCGCGCTACGCCGGCACAGCGGGCTGGTTCTGCCCTTCGTTGACGAGATCACAAGATTACCCACTGTCCTGAAGGCGGTCACAGCAATTCTCGGTGACGACGTCCTGGTGCTGGATACGCCGTTCTTCATCAAGGAGGCGAATAGCACGAGTTTCGTGTCCTGGCATCAAGACCTGCACTATTGGGGACTGGACAAGGACGACGAAGTGACGGCTTGGGTCGCACTCTCACCTGCAACCGTCGCCAGTGGCTGTATGCGCTTCGTGGCGGGAAGTCACCGCCGGACGGTTGCGCACCGCGACACCCATGATGAGCGCAATCTTCTGACCCGCGGACAAGAAATTGCCGTCGATGTCGACGACAGCGACGCCGTCGATGCCGAGCTGAGACCCGGGCAGATGTCACTCCACCACGGTCGCGTCTTTCACGCATCGAACCCAAATGCAACCGGCGACCGTCGGATCGGACTGGCCATTCGTTATGTCGCGCCGGGTATGGCCCAGGCCGACGGCAGCAAGCCCATGGCGATGCTTGTGCATGGCAGCGATGACTACGGCAATTTCACGCTCGCGGCACCACCGAAACATGCTTTCGATGCCGACGCCCTGGCGCAACATAAGGCGGCGGCCGATGCACGCAATGCCGCATTGTTCAAGACGTCGACGGTCACTTCGGGTTAGCGGGCGCGAGGCGGCGCCGTGGAGGACCGAATGAGCAATTCGGGCACGACGCGTTGCGACTGCGCTTGCGCGTCTTCAGGATCTCCGACCAGGCGTACCACCGTGGTCGCGGCCCGCGCTGCGATCTCACGTGCGGGAATGCGAATGGTGGTCAATGCTGGTTCAATCGCAGCCGAACCGCGAAAATCGCCGATGCCCATGACGGAGAGATCGTCCGGTACGCGCCGGTCAGTCGCTGCCGCGGCGTAAATGGCGGCCTGGGCGATGATGTCGTTGCCGGCCAGAATGGCGGTAGGTGCCGGCCCCTGGGTGAGCAGCGATGTAATGATCTCCTTCGCCACATCAATATCGTAGGGGCAGTCGATACGCCGGTGTGCGTCCACGGGTGCTGTCAGTTTTGCGAGCGCCTTCAACGCACCATCGCGGCGATGTGCGGCTCGGTCGTTGCCGCCGCCGCCCGGAAACAGGCAGGCGATATCGCGGTGACCGAGTTCAAAGAGGTGGCGTGCTGCGAGGCGCCCCAGTTCGCCATTGTCAATGCCGATACAGGGCAGGTGCGGCCGCCGATTCCAGTTCCACACCGTCAACGCCGGCAGATCGTTCGCCTCGATCAGCTTGAATGTCTCGGCAGCGTGCTCGGCGCCGACGAGCACGATGCCGTCCACCTGATGCTCGAGAAGCGTCAGGACCAGTTCGGCCTCACGAGCAAGGTCATAGCCATGAGCCGAAATCAGGAGGGCGTGCTCGAATGTGGCCAGCGACGAGGCAAATTCCTGAATTAACTCCGCGAAGATCGCGTTGTCGACGGTCGGTACGATGAGGCCGATTGAGCTGCTGCGCCCGCGGTTGAGACTGCCCGCGGCCCGATTGCGGACGTATCCAAGTTCCGTCGCGGCCTTGAGGATGCGTTCCTTTGTTTTGTAGCGCACAAGATCCGGATGGTTGAAATAGCGCGACACGGTCGCCGGCGAGACGGCCGCGCGGGCAGCGACGTCGAGAATGCCAGCCTGTCGCAGTCGTCGTTTTTGCTGTGCCATGGTGCCAGAGCATAGCATTAGACAGTGAGAATGAAAACGTTTGCATTATTGTTTTCATTCGCTAGGTTCAAGGCTGAGATCGGCGCAGAGAGCGCACGACCATCTCATTCAACAATCAATCACCACGGTGGACACGCACATGTCATCACAAGTCGCACACCTGGTCGACACCAAGCCAGACCCAAACGCGGCGGTCGCCGGACTGGTCGCCAACGCGCGCGCGGCGATGGAAACCTACGAGAACGGCAACCAGGCGCGGGTCGACGAAGCGGTGACCGCGCTCGCGTGGTCAATCTACAAGCCCGAAAATGCGCAAATGCTGGCCGAGTTGGCCGTCGAGGACACCGGGCTGGGCAATGTATCATCGAAGATCGTGAAGAACACACGCAAGACGTTTGGCACCTTGCGCGATCTTATGCGGGTCAAGACTGTGGGCGTGATCTCCGAACAGCCGGAACAGGGCATGGTCAAATACGGCAAGCCGGTTGGCGTAGTCGGCGCCGTCTGTCCGTCGACCAACCCGGCAGCAACCCCGGTCAATAAGGCCATGATGGCGCTGAAGGGCGGCAATGCCGTGATCATTGCGCCGTCGCCTTCGGGCGCTGCAACAACGGGCAAGACGGTCGCTTTGATGCGCGCCGAGCTGAAGCGGGCCGGCCACCCGGAAGACCTCGTTCAGATGCTGCCCCTGCCCGTCAACAAGGAACTGACCCAGGCATTGATGAACCAGTGCGATCTCGTCGTCGTCACCGGATCGCAGAACAACGTGAAACGCGCCATGCAGTCGGGAACCGTGGCGATTGGCGTCGGCGCCGGCAACGTGCCGGTGATCGTTGACAGCACGGCGGATCTGGATGATGCCGCGGAGAAAATCTGCGCCTCAAAAATCTTTGACAACTCGACGTCCTGCTCATCGGAGAACGCCGTTATCCTACTGGACGACGTCTACGAAGATGCGATGGCGGCCCTCGTGCGGGCCGGCGGCTGGCGCTGCACACCGGACCAAAAGAACCGTGTCGAGCAGACGCTTTGGATCAATGGTACGCTCAACCGAAAGGTCATCGCCAAAGATGCAAACGTTGCCGCCAGCATCTTCGAATTGCCGCAAGAGGCACAGGCGTCGAAGTTCTTCATGGTGGAAGAAGCGCAGGTGGCCGGCAAGCACACCTTTGCCGACGAAAAGCTCTCCCTGGTTCTCACGGTCTACCGGGCCAAGGACTTCGACGATGCCTTGCGCATAACGCATGACATTCTGAATGTCACCGGCAAGGGGCATTCGGTCGGCATTCACACCGCTGACATGGATCACGCCCGCCGTTTGGCGGAGGCGACGGATGTCGTAAGGGTGCTTGTCAATCAGGCCCACACGTTCGGCAATGGCGGCTCGTTCAACAATACACTGCCCTTCACGCTGTCGATGGGCGGTGGCACCTGGGCAGGCAACACGATCAGTGACAACCTGAACTGGAGCCACTTCATCAACATCACGCACCTGGTGACCACGATTGCCGAAGACAAGCCTGCGGACGACGACCTGTTCGGGGCCTACTGGGCCAAGTACGGAAAGTAGGCGCGATGAACTTCGAGGAACACGCCGCCAAACCGCTGATTGCGGAACATGGCGTCGCCGTGCCGCCAAGTGCACTGGCGCGAACGTCGGAAGAGGCCGCGGCCGCCGCGCGAAACATCGGCCCATGCGTGATCAAGGCCCAGGTGCCCACGGGTAAGCGCGGCAAGGCCGGCGGCATCAAACTTGCCGACACACCGCACGAAGCGGCAACGCACGCCGAGGCCATCCTCGGCATGGACATCGACGGCTGGCCCGTCAAAAGCGTCCTTGTTGAGGCACAATCGCCCATTGCACGGGAACTTTATGCGGCGGTCATCAATGACACCGCGACGAAGTCGCCGATGATCTTGTTCTCGACGCTCGGCGGTATGGACGTCGAGGAGGCAGCGGAGCAGGATCCCAACGCCATGCGTCGGATCGCTGTCCCGATCACGGCCAGTTTCAGCGCCGACGATGCACGCGCGTTCCTGGCCGGACTCGAGCTCGATGGTGTCGAAGACCTGATCGCGGACACGCTCGCGAAGCTTCATCAGGCCTTTCGTGCCTACGACGCGGAGCTGTTGGAAATCAATCCGCTGGTGATCACCAAGGACAAAAAAGTCATCGCTCTCGATTGCAAGTTGACGGTCGACGACTCGGCCGCCCTGCGCCAGGGTGCAATCACACCTCAGGCGGCACCGGAAAAGCAGACGGACCTTGAGCGCAAGGCGGCGGAAGCCGGGCTCAAGTACATTGAACTTGGTGGGTCCGTCGGCGTATTGGCGAACGGCGCCGGCCTGACCATGACGACGATGGATGTCATCGCCCACTACGGCGGCACGCCGGCCAACTTCCTCGAAATCGGTGGCGAGGCCTACACCAAATCCCACACCGCGCTGTCGATCCTTCTCGAGAACAAGAACATCAAGAGCTTGCTCGTGAACTTCTGCGGCGCCTTCGCCCGAACAGACGTCATGGCGGAGGGCGTTGTCGCTGCCTGGGAGGATCTCAAGCCGGATATCCCGGTGTTCTTCACAATCCACGGTACCGGCGAGGAAGAGGCCATCGCCCTGGTTCGCGAACGTCTCGGCATCACGCCGTTCGATTTGATGGACGATGCGGTCAAGGCCGCGGTGGAGGCCGCACAGGCGGGAGGTGTGCGATGATCCCGCGTCGCGAACACAAGGTGCTGGTGCAGGGCATCACTGGCAAGCAAGGCACGTTCTGGACCGAACAGATGATGGCCTGCGGAACCAACGTCATCGGTGGTGTCAACCCGAAGAAAGCCGGCACGTCTCACGTCGGCGTTCCGGTTTACGCCAGCGCCGTCGAGGCGGCCAAAGACGCTCCATTTGACATTGCGGTGATGTTCATTCCGCCGATGGCCGCGAAGGCGGCCTGCATTGACGCCTGTGAAGCCGGAACCAAGCTGCTTGTCTGCCTGACGGAGCATATTCCCGCCCATGATGTGATGGAGATGCACGCGGCCGCCAAATCCAGCGGTACGCGTATCGTCGGGCCCAACACGGCCGGGTTGGTCACGCCGGGTGAGTGCTTCGTCGGAATCATGCCCGGCTTCAACGAAAC
This sequence comes from Hyphomicrobiaceae bacterium, assembly GCA_051009955.1. Taxonomy (GTDB): domain Bacteria; phylum Pseudomonadota; class Alphaproteobacteria; order Rhizobiales; family Hyphomicrobiaceae; genus Tectiglobus. Next base: position 5,092 of record JBPCWB010000078.1, read on the forward strand.
CGTATTTCGGCCGGGCAATGTCGGCGTGATTTCACGTTCGGGAAGCCTCGGAACGCTGGTGTCGCTCAACATCGCGCAGGCCGGCATGGGCCAGTCGGTGTTCTATGGCGTGGGCGGCGATCCCATGATCGGCACGACGACGCTGGAAGCTCTCCAGTTCCTCGATGCGGATGATCGTACTAAGGCCGTGGCGATCTGCGGAGAGATCGGCGGTTCGGCCGAAGAAGATGCGGCGGAATACGCACGTCAGATGACAAAGCCGGT
>JBPCWB010000079.1:0-4997 GCA_051009955.1 Hyphomicrobiaceae bacterium
ACGACGAGGCCGCATCCGAGCGCTTCAAGAAAGTCTCGCTCGCTTACGACCTGCTGGGTGATTCGGAGAAGCGTAAGCGCTATGACCGCGGCGAAATCGATGCTTCCGGCGAGCCCAGACACGCATATAGCGGAGCCGGGGGCCCATTTGGCGGCTATTCCGGCCGTCGGCGAGGAGGCGCTGGTCCGGCCGATGATTTAGGATTTGGCGATATTTTCTCCGATCTGTTCGGAGCAGCCCGAAATGCCCGCACCGACTCATTTGGTCTGCGCGGGCAGGATGTTCGCTATACGCTTGAGATCGACTTCCTTGAGTCGGTAAGTGGTGCCCGTAAACGGGTTACGCTGCCCGACGGTGCCGTCCTTGATCTGAATGTGCCTGAAGGCGTGGTCGACGGTCAGGTTCTGCGTCTCAAGGGCAAGGGCCAGTCCGGGATGGGCAGCGGGGCGACCGGCGATGCTTTGGTCGAGGTCAAGGTGCGAGCTCACAACGATTATGCTCGCGATGAGGATAACATCCTTCTTGATCTTCCAATTTCACTCGACGAAGCCATATTGGGTGCCAAGATCGAGGTGCAGACGATTGCCGGTCCCGTCAATTTGACGGTCCCGAAGGGCACGAATTCCGGCCGCAAATTTCGCTTGCGTGGCAAGGGCGTGCGCAATACGACGACCGGCTCAACGGGCGATCAGATCGTGACCGTCAAAATCATCCTGCCTGATCGCATTGACGACGGTCTGTCATACTTCATGTCCGAGTGGCGCCAGAAGCACGCGTACAACCCCAGAAAACGCAGTTCGTAAGCGCGTCAAGTGGAGCGCCATTGCGTTGAGCGACAGTGCCGGGCACGTGTTGGCTCAAGACGTCATATAGCTTGGCGGGCCTAACCAACGTTCTGCCGTCAGCGTCCGGTTCCCGGACCATGGGGACAGCTCCGACAACGGCACTTATCCGCGGCCGATACTTAACGCGGTATTGCAACGACGCTGCCATTCTCGATGGCCAAAGCGGTCTCGCCATGTTTCAAGCGAATGGCGTCCTCGCCGAACAGCTCTCGGCGCCATCCTTTGAGCGCAGGTACGTCCGGTTCATCATCGGCGGCGATACTCTCGAGATCATTCGAGTCGGCGATAAGCCGAGGCGCCACACCGTGACGTGCCGCGTTAGCTTTCAGCAGCACCCGCAGGAGATCCACAAAAGCCAGAGCCTCGGCCGAAAGCTGCCGTCCGTTCTTGAGTGCCGGGACCGAGTTGAGATCGCGCTCGCGACCGCGCAGCACGGCAGCAACGATTTCCTTTGCCCGCGCCGATCGGGAAAACCCCTGACTAAAACTGCGGAGTGCACCGAGCTTTTCAACCGAAGTTGGAGCCTGGTTGGCAATGTCGTAAAGAGCCTCGTCCCGCAAGACGCGATTGCGCGGCACATCCTGCGATTGAGCGACGTCCTCACGCCAAGCGGCAAGCTCCATCATGATGGCGAGGGCACGCCGGTTCTTGACCCGCATTTTGAGGCGCTTCCAGGCATCGACCGGCTCCGTCACGTAGGTTTCCGGCGCCCGCAGTGTGCTCATCTCCTCCAATAACCACGACGATCGCCTGGACGACTCCAGTTCCTGCATCAGGAAGACATAAACATCTCGCAGATGGGTGACGTCCGCCATGGCGTAGCTGAGCTGCTGATCGCTGAGAGGGCGCCGGCTCCAATCTGTGAATCTGGCCCCTTTGTCGAGATCAATGCCGAGGGCCTTTTTGACTAGGTTGACGTAGCCGACGGACTCACCAAAGCCGCAAACCATGGCCGCGACCTGCGTGTCGAACAGCGGTTCAGGGATGATGCCGGCTTTGGCATAGATAATTTCGATGTCCTGACGCCCAGCGTGGAACACCTTGACCACGTCCGGCTGCGCCATCAGATCATAGAACGGTGCGAGATCAAGGCCGTCGGCAAGCGGGTCAACCAGAACCTCGTGGCCCGGTGCGGCCAACTGGATCAGGCACAACTGCGGCCAGAAAGTCTGCTCGCGCAGAAACTCCGTATCGACCGTAACAAATTTGTCCACTGCGAGTGCCCTGCACGCCGCAGCGAGTTCGTGGGAATCGGTAATCAGCTGCATTATGGCGCGTATAGCGCATCGCAAGCGCATTGTCCCTGCAATTTGTCGTCGCGCGTCGTTACCACGACTGACCGCGGCAGGAATTCAACGCCTGTTGCAGGCCGGCGATCGAATTGGCCCGACCGGCCCAACCTACAACTTGACACGATCAGGTCCGCATGCGCTTCTCCGCATCGCATTCTTGATAGCGTCGGTTCGGGTTGCGGGGCCGCCTCTCGGATATGCGGAACCCAACGACGAAGCTTGAGCACTCAGACATGCACCGATACCGAACTCACACCTGTGGCGCGTTGCGCGCGGACAATATTGGCGAAACGGCCCGCGTCTCAGGATGGGTGCACCGCGTGCGCGATCACGGCGGTGTCCTGTTCATCGATTTGCGCGATCACTACGGCATTACACAGGTTGTCGCAGATCCCGACAGCGACGCCTTTGCCGCCGCCGAGGCGGTGCGCTCAGAGTGGGTTATTCGGGTCGACGGCAAGGTGCGCGAACGCCCCGATGGTACGACCAATCCAGAGTTGCCAACCGGGGCTATCGAGGTTTTCGCATCCGAGATAGAAGTGCTTTCGGCGGCCAGCGAGTTGCCCGTGCCGGTATTCGGCGAACCGGACTATCCTGAAGACCTGCGCCTGCAGTATCGCTTCCTTGATCTGCGCCGCGATACGCTGCACGCCAACATCATGCGCCGCCTGGCCGTGGTTCGCTCCATTCGTGACAGAATGAACGATGCTGGATTTTTCGAGTTTGCGACACCGATTCTGACGGCGTCGTCGCCGGAAGGCGCCCGCGATTTCCTGGTGCCGAGCCGTATTCATCAAGGTCAGTTCTACGCGCTGCCTCAGGCACCGCAGCAGTATAAACAGCTGATAATGGTATCGGGCTTCGATCGCTACTTTCAGATTGCCCCCTGTTTCCGCGATGAGGACCCGCGCGCCGACCGTCTACCCGGAGAGTTCTATCAGCTCGACATCGAGATGAGCTTTGTCGAGCAGGACGAAGTGTTCCAGACCATGGAGCCGATCATTCGTGATGTGTTTGCCGAGTTTGCCGACGGCAAGCCTGTGACGGAGACGTTCCGGCGAATCCCATTCGACGAGGCCATGGCAATGTACGGCAGCGACAAACCTGACTTGCGCAACCCGATCGAGATGCAGGATGTCACCGAACACTTCCGCGGGTCCGGTTTCAAGATTTTTGCCAGCATGATCGAAAAGGACGATCGCGTGCGCGTCTGGGCAATTCCAGCGCCGACCGGCGGCAGTCGCGCGTTCTGCGACCGAATGAACTCCTGGGCACAAGGTGAGGGCCAGCCCGGGCTCGGGTATATCTTTTATCGCGACGGCGAGGCCGCCGGCCCGATTGGCAAGAACATTGGTCCCGAGCGCGCCGATGGCATTCGTGAGCAATTGCAGCTCAAGGACGGTGACGCGGTCTTCTTTGCGGCCGGACGACCGGAGGGCTTCGCGAAGTTTGCCGGTGACGCCAGGGCTCTGATCGGCGACGAACTCAAACTGACGGACCAGGACCGCTTCGAGCTCTGCTGGATCGTCGATTTTCCGATGTATGAGTGGGACGAGGACGCGAAGCGTATCGACTTTTCCCACAATCCCTTCTCCATGCCGCAGGGCGGACTTGAAGCTCTGACGGCGGCGCAAAGCAATGAGGAACTGCTCAGCCTCAAGGCCTATCAATATGATTTGGTCTGCAACGGGTTTGAGATTGCCTCAGGTGCAATCCGAAACCATCTGCCGGACGTGATGGTGAAAGCATTCGGGATTGCGGGGTATGCCGAGAACGTTCTCGAAGAACGCTTCGGAGGCATGTATCGGGCATTCCACTACGGCGCTCCGCCGCATGGCGGGATGGCGGCCGGTATCGACCGGATGGTGATGTTGCTGGTTGGCGCGAAAAACCTGCGTGAAGTGACGCTCTTCCCGATGAACCAACAGGCGAGCGACCTGCTGATGGGGGCGCCGAGCGACGTCGCATCCACACAGCTGCGCGAATTGGGGCTGCGGGTGTCATCGACTCCCAAGAAGGAGTAGCGGCATCGCTCGCTCATTCATGCGACGTTGGATTGAGGCATGAACCAGAAGATCTTTGCCTATTGCGAGAGAGGTGCTGATCCGGGCTTCTGGGCCGAACCTTTCAATGCCGCCACCAATGCCGCCTTTATTGTCGCGGCGTTGTTCGCCACGCGGTTGTGGTTGTCCAAGCCACGGCAGCAGCGTCGTTGGGTGGACGCCTACTTGATCGCACTGCTCTATGCCATGGGCATCGGCAGTTTCCTGTTTCATACGTTTGCAACAGCGTGGGCTGCACTCGCCGATACCATCCCGATCGGCATTTTCATGGTCTCATACCTCGCATATGCGCTGAAGCGCTATCTGGGTCTGGGCTGGTTGCTGACACTTGCGGGCCTGGTTTTGTTTTTTGTCGCCCTTTGGCAGGCCAGCGTGACGCGATGCGACGGCGGGCCGTGCCTGAACGGTTCATTGGCCTACGTTCCGGCGTTCATCGTTCTGCTGCTGATCGGCGGCGTGTTGGTCGTGCGGCGGCATGCGGCCGGCTGGAGCTTGGTGCTGGCTGGCTGCATATTCGCTGTCTCGCTGACCTTCCGGACGCTTGACAAGTCGGCGTGTCTGCAAACGGCTGTTCTGTCGTCCGAGCCGCTTGGGCTTCACTTCATGTGGCATATGCTGAATGCCACTTTGCTCTTCATCCTGGTGCGTGCTGCATTGCGGAGTGATGGAGCGAAGGATCGACCAAAAGATGTCATTCGAAGATATGCGCCTGATCGGTGAAGACCTGGTTGTCGATCATCCAAACTGGGGGCAGATCTACGTGCGCAATAAGCGCCCGGAAATGGCCGGGACATTCG
>JBPCWB010000080.1:0-7588 GCA_051009955.1 Hyphomicrobiaceae bacterium
GGGTCGTGACGGGCGCCTTGGAAATCGAACGCCGTGAGAAGCGGATTGGCTCCAGCCTGGAGGCTGCGCCAGAGATCTTTGTCGAGGACGGCGCCCTGCGGGCCGCATTCGACGGCCTTGATGTCGCTGAGATCATGATCACCAGCGCGGCCGACCTCAAGGACGGAGTTGCACCCGCTGGTGCATTCGTCATGCCGGAGATCAACGGCGTCGGTGTCGTGCCGAAGCTGGCCGAAGGGCGCAAATGTGCACGGTCTTGGCGAATCGTTGACGATGTCGGCTCAGATCCCGAATTTCCGGATCTGTCGGCGCGCGATGCCGCTGCTGTGCGTGAGTTCGACGCACGCAATGTCCAGGCAGCCGAGTGACTACCACAGGTTGTTAAACGGAGCGACCGCCATGAATGACACTGATCAGCAACCGCTCTCTTGGGTGTGGGGACCGTTTTCCCAGCTTGGCCTCAGCATCGCGTTGTTCGCGGTCCTGGCAGACCAGCTGCACAAATGGTGGATGCTGGCGATCTTCGATATCGACGTCCGAGGCAAAGTGATCGTCAGTTCGTTCTTCAATCTCGTCTATTACAGCAATAAGGGCATCAGCTTCAGCATGTTACAAACCGGCGAGATGGGACAGTACGTTCTCGCCGGCTTCGCTTTTGCGGTCTCAGTGGTCTTGCTGCTTTGGCTCGCGCGGACCGGCGACTCGCGGTTGATGGCAATCAGTGTGGGCCTCATCGTGGGCGGGGCCGTAGGCAATGCCATTGATCGCCTGCATCTTGGCGGCGTCGCGGATTTCTTTGAGTTTCATTATGCTGGTTATTATTGGCCAGCGTTCAATATCGCTGATTCCGCAATTGTTGCCGGTGTTGCCGGCCTGTTGTACGATTTGATCGTACCGAGTCGCAATCGCGCCGCAAATGGGGCCTAGACGCAATTGTTCTGATTCGTCTCGTCATTTCGGTTACTTAGACCGGACGACGCAGACCCTGGGGGATGGAGCCACATCGACATGGCATCGGCAACGAAACGCGGGGCTGTTGCAGCCTTATCGATCAGCCTGAGCATAGCGCTGACAGGCTGTGCCGGATATGACGTCGACCTTCAAGGTGGTGTATTCGACGCACTCGGGGTGAGTTCGCTCGGCAAAAAGAAGGTTGAGCCAAAGATGGCCAACCGCACAGGTATCGTTGTGCCGCCGACAACGGCCAGCCTCCCGGTTCCAGGCAGCGCACCAGCGGGCGCCGCACCACCAGTCGGCGTCGCGGGAGCACAATGGCCGGTTGACCCGGAAGTCGAGCGCGCAACCAAGACAGCAGCGTTGAAACAGCAGCACGAAGCGTTTTGCGAAAAAGCGCGCCGGGACTATCAGTTGAAAGTCATTTCTGAGTTGCCGGAGGGCCCACTGGGGAGCTGCGAACAATCGATATTGAGGGCTATCACGGGCAAGCCGCTCTACGAGCGAAAAGCGGGCCAACCTGCCAACTAGCCCGGGCTACGGCAGCGTCTGAGATGGCGTCGACGCCCCGTCGAAAGAATCTGACGGATTAAGGTTTTGTCATTTGACATTGCTCGTCTTCAGGCCAACCTGCGTTTGGCTTGGACGGCGGTTGTGCTTTCGTCTCGTGCGGGCCAGGGCGACCAGTGATCGTCAGCACTCACGACGTTCATTGCAACAATCAGTTTACGACCGCCCCGCTTCTCTGGTCCTATATAGGAGCACTACGGCCTATGACGTTAGCGTTGCCGCGCCGTATTTCATTTCCCTTCATTTGGGCGTGCCTCATGCTTGCAACTTCTGGACTGATCGCATCTGCGTCCGCTGCACCGCGTGCAGCAACATCGATATTGGACAATGGCTTGCAGGTCGTTGTCATCCCGGATCATCGCGCGCCCGTGGTCACCCACATGGTCTGGTATCGCGTTGGAGCCGCTGACGAGGCTCCGGGCGAATCCGGCATCGCCCATTTCCTGGAACACCTGATGTTCAAGGCCACCGAGACGCTTGCGGCGGGGGAGTTTTCAAAAATCGTGGCGCGCATGGGCGGTCAGGACAATGCCTTCACGGGGCACGATGTTACAGCGTATTTTCAGCGCATTGCGCGCAACCGGCTTGGCGATGTGATGAAGCTGGAGTCCGAGCGTATGACCAAGCTGCGGCTCGACGAGAAGGAAGTACGCACCGAGCGTGACGTGGTGCTTGAGGAGCGCCGGTCACGAATTGAGAACAGCCCGAATTCGATCATGACGGAGCAAATGAATGCTGCTCTCTATCTGTCGCACGCCTACGGCACGCCGATCATCGGCTGGATGCACGAGATTGAACAGTTGTCGCGCGATGAAGCCATTCGTTTCTACAAGCGGTTCTACGCCCCGAACAACGCAGTTCTCGTCGTTGCCGGGGACGTGACACTCGATGAAGTCATGGCGCTGGCCACGGAAACATACGGTAAACTATCGCGCAATGAGGCTGTCGCACCGTACGAACGCCCGAAGGAACCGCAGCAACGCGCGGCCCGTCGGCTCGAATTGAAAGATCCGCGGGCCGGCCAGCCGATCGTGCAGCGCTACTACCTGGCGCCAAGTTATGTGACGGCCAAGCCGCGCGAGGCCGAAGCCCTCGATCTTCTGATGAAGATCGTCGCGTCCGGCGCAACCAGTCGAATCTACCGTCGGCTGGTCTCGGAACAGCATCTCGCATCCAACGCCGGCGGCTGGTACACCGGCGCGGCGCGGGACTACGGCAAAATCTCGCTCTATGGCGTGCCCGCCGACGGCAAGACCCTGGAGGAGGTCGAGGCGGCCATTGATCAGGTCATCGCAGAGGTCAAAAAGGATGGGGTCACGGACGCCGAACTGTTGCGCGCGAAGAAGGTCTATCTGGCCGACCACGTCTATGAAAGTGACAGCCAATCGACGTTAGCGCGCCGCTATGGCTACGGACTGGTGACGGGGCAAACGATAGAACAGATCGAAGCTTGGCCGGACAATATTGCCAAGGTCACGTTGGCCGACGTCAATGCCGCGGCCAAGGCCCACCTTGACATTCGTCACTCGGTGACGGGCCTCTTGAAACCTGAAGACCCCGAGGCCGTCGGCACGACCGGCGCCGGTGCGGAACAGGCATCCGGGCAGCCGGCACAGGCATCGCACAAATGAGTTTCCTCTGTCCGTCCAGCGCGGCCTTGACAGGGCGCCGCCATGTGCAAGGCTTGGGCTCCCTCACCGTCCTGCTGTCGACATTCCTGATCGCGCTCAACGTGATGGCGGCAACGGCAACGAAAGCAAGTTCGCGCATGAAGATTCAAGAGGTTCGCAGCCCCGGCGGGATCGTGGCCTGGCTCGTCGAGGAACATTCTGTTCCGCTTGTTGCCGTCCGCTTTGCATTTCGCGGCGGCAGCTCCCAGGATCCCGATGACAAGCCTGGAGTTGCCAACTTTCTGAGTGTCATGCTCGACGAAGGCGCCGGCGACATTACCGCGGAAGACTTCCATGAAAAGATGGAGGAAATCGCGATGCGCATGAGCTTTCAGGATGGTCGCGACGCGATATTCGGCAGTTTCGAGACGCTGACAGAGAACCGGGATGTAGCGGTTGAACTCTTGCGTCTTGCACTGAATAAGCCGCGCTTTGACTCGGCACCAACCGAGCGCATGCGAAAGCAATTGATGTCGAACCTGGCGTTCGCATCCAAGAATCCCAACCGGGTCGCGCAGAAGACCTGGAACGAACTGGCCTATCCTGGCCATCCCTATGGTCGGTCCTCGCAAGGCTCGCCGGACAGCGTCGCGCGGATCACGCCCGAAGACCTCGAATCTTATCGCAAACGCGTTTTTGCCAAGTCAAACTTGGTGGTGTCGGTTGTTGGCGATATCGATGCCACGACTCTGGGCACTGTATTGGATCAGATCTTTGGTGATCTGCCGGCGAAGCCGGAGTTGCGTCCGGTGCCAGAGGCTGAATTAGCCAATCGTGGTCGAACCGAAGTGGTATCAATGCCGGTACCGCAGTCAGTCGTCGTTCTTGGTATGCCAGGTCTGCGCCGCGATGATCCCGACTTCATCCCCGCCTTCGTCATGAACCACATTCTGGGTGGAGGTGGATTTTCGTCCCGGCTTATGATGGAAGTTCGTGAGAAGCGTGGCTTGGCCTATTCTGTCTACAGCTATTTGAGCGCACATGACCGCGCCGGCAGCATCATCAGCCAGGTTGCCACCAAGAATGAGAAAGTGGCCGAGTCGATTGCGGTCATTCGCGAACAGATGGAGCGTCTCGCGCGCGAGGGACCAGGCGCGGAAGACCTCGAAAACGCGCAGAGCTTCTTGACCGGCTCCTACCCGTTGCGATTTGACACCAACTCCAAAATTGCCAGTCAGCTGCTTGGAATTCAGATTGAAAACCTCGGTGTGGACTACGTCAATAATCGCAATGTCATGATCAACGCGGTAACATTGGCCGACATCAAAAGAGTTGCCGAACGGCTGCTGCGAGTCGACCGCATGCTCATCACGGTCGTCGGCCAGCCGGAGAACGTCAAGAACGGCGGTTAACACCACTTTTGCCGGCTGTGCGCCTATTGACAGGTTCGCGTGAGGTCGGTTTGCAATTGCCCCCCGAGTCGCGCTACCCCACTTGCATTGGTGACGCTATCGAGTCTGCCTCGCTCAGAACCGATAAGTCCGTTCGCCCATCTTGAGGTTCAGTTGCAATGCGTGTTGACCATGAATGATGCCCGACAGAGTTTCTATCGCCAAGTCATCGATGGCTGCACGGACGCGACCATCGGCGCGGGCGGTCTAACGCCGACGGAATTGAACCACTGGCGGGACGCGGCCGGCTCGGCGCTGTTGCGTCTCAAAGATGAGCACAGGGCTGGCAAACTAGAGCTCCTCGATTGTCCGGCCGATATCGAGGCGGCAGCGAGCCTGGCAGAAACGACCTATCGGCGTCTCGCGGACGGGGCCAAGTCGCTGGTGTTTTTCGGAACAGGTGGTTCCAGCCTCGGGGGCCAGACACTTGCCCAGTTCGGCGGCTGGAATATCCCGGGGACGACATCCGACGCGCAGCGGGCGCGCCCTATGACGCGCTTTTACGGAAATTTGGACCCTGCGACGATGTCAGGGGTCCTCGCGAGACCGGATCTTGCGTCGCATCGTTTCGTTCTTGTCTCCAAGTCCGGCGGCACACCGGAAACTATCAGCCAGGCTTTGGCGGCGCTATCGGCCGTGCGCGATGCCGGGCTTGCGGCGCGCATTCCCGAAATGTTCCTGGCGATTTCGGATCCGCCAGTGGCGGGCAAAAGCAATGGCTTGCGTGACCTGTGCACGAAATTCGATATACCGGTACTGGACCATCCGGCAGGTGTTGGCGGGCGATTTGCGGTTCTGACCATCGTCGGCCTGCTGCCAGCAGTCGCGCGAGGGATTGATGTGCGCGCCTTGCTGGCGGGTGCACAGTCCGTCGTCGAGACGACACTCGCGGCTTCCCAGCCCGATGAGGTCCCGGCGGCCATAGGAGCCGGTGTCGCGGTTGGTCTGGCCCGCAATCATGGCACGCGGGTCCTGGTGATGATGCCGTATAACGATCGTCTCGCCCAACTCGCCCATTGGTTTGTGCAGCTGTGGGCCGAGAGCCTCGGCAAGGACGGTCAGGGAACCACGCCGCTCGCCTGTCTGGGACCCTTGGATCAACACAGCCAGCTACAACTCTTCATGGATGGTCCGAAGGAGCACTATCTAACCTTTGTGCGCACGCCTCTCGAAGGAACAGGACCGCGGATCCCGGGTGATCTCGCCGCGCTTGCCGGCTTGGAGGTCATGAGTGAGCGAACCATCGGAGATCTGGTCGCTGCGCAGACAGTCGCGGTGCCCGAGGCACTACGTCAAGCCGGCCGGCCAGTGCGCATTATTGATGTGCCGCAACTGGATGCCCATGCCCTTGGGGCGCTGCTCATGCATTTCATGATCGAGACGGTCTTGGCGGGCTATATCATGGGGGTCGATCCGTTTGGCCAGCCTGCCGTCGAACTCGGCAAGCAGCTCACCCGTCAGCGCCTGGCCGGGCGCACGGAGAACGGCTGAGCCGGGCATTGGCATGCGCGCCGATGACGTGACGACTGTTGGTCCGCGTTTTGATGCACCTCAAGGAACCAGGGAGCATACAAGCATGGCAATTCGGCAGCTCGGCCCCGCACTGGTTAACCGCATCGCGGCTGGAGAAGTCATTGAGCGCCCGGCGAGTGTCGTCAAGGAATTGATCGAAAACGCAATCGATGCGGATGCCCGCAACATCGAGGTTGTTTGCGCCGGCGGTGGCGTTTCGCTGATCCGCGTGAGTGACGACGGTCACGGCATGGGTCCGGACGACTTGTGCCTCGCTGTGGAGCGCCACGCGACGTCGAAATTGCAGGACGACGATCTACTTGCGATTCGAACGCTGGGCTTTCGCGGCGAAGCTCTACCGTCCATCGGCTCTGTTGCACGCTTGTCGATTGTTTCGCGCGCGCGCGGTCATGATGAGGGCTTCGAAATCGTGGTCGATCGTGGCAGGAAGCACGACAGCAAACCGGCCGCCATCAACAGCGGTACGCGCATCGAGGTGCGCGACTTGTTTTCGGCGACGCCGGCACGGCTGAAATTCCTTAAATCAGAGCGCGCCGAGAACATGGCCATCGCCGACGTCGTCAAGCGGCTGGCGATGGCCCACCCAGAGGTCGGAATGACGTTGACGACGGGCGAGCGTCGTGGCCTCACACTGGCACCGGCTTCGCTGGACCCGCAGGACATTCTGCATCGGCTGGGGCGGGTCATGGGGCGCGAGTTCGTCGATGATGCGCTGCCGGTGAACGGTGAGCGTGAGGGCATTCGGCTGCACGGATTTTGTGGCCTGCCGACGCTCAATCGGGCCGACACGACCATGCAGTTCCTGTTCGTCAATGGCCGACCGGTCCGAGACAAGCTCGTCATCGGCGCCGTCCGCGCGGCCTACGGCGATCTGGTGCCCCGGGGAAGGCATCCCTTGCTGGCACTATTTGTCGATGTCGATCCACACAGTGTTGATGTCAACGTCCACCCTGCCAAGACCGAAGTTCGTTTTCGCGACGCTGGCGCCGTACGCCATGTCATTGTTGCGGGCCTGCGCAGCGTGCTCGAGGAAGCCGGTCATCGCGCGTCCGCGGGCGGCGGCGTGGCAGCGCTCGAGACTCTGGCGCGCAGGATGGGAACGGCCGGCGGGCATGGGTCCGGCACCCGTCCATGGCAGCCCGAACGACCGACGCCGGTGCGCGCGGGCTTCGCCGAGGCGATGCAGGCGCCGTTCGAGGCTGTGGCGCAGCCGTCCGCCCAGGTCGCCGATGAGGGCGATCTGGCGATGTCGGATCAGGCCAAGCCGCTGGGTGCGGCGCGCGCTCAGCTTCACGAGAACTATATTATCGCGCAGACTGAGGACTCGGTCGTCATTGTCGACCAGCACGCGGCCCATGAGCGCCTCGTTTATCAACGTATGAAGCAGATGTTGGACAACGGCGGGGTCGCGCGGCAGGGACTGTTGATTCCGGAGATTGTGACGCTCGACGACGACGATATTGCGCTGAT
>JBPCWB010000081.1:0-12309 GCA_051009955.1 Hyphomicrobiaceae bacterium
TTACGGGTGCACAGGATTTTGGGGAAGCATTCATGGCGGTCTGGGACGCACTACACACGAGTCGCCTAGAGCGGACCACCAGTGTGGGCGAATTGATGAGTGTGATATCCGAAGATGTTCTCGATGACATCAATGGTAGCTCCGTGCATATTGAGCGCCTTTAGCATCTCCCGAACCTCAAATGACGGAGGGCGGCACTGCCGTCACCAAGTGCAATCTACGATTGGGAGGCTTTACCAAAGCCGTGAACCATGACTATGAAGCTGTTTGCTCTCAGTGAGAGTCACTATTTCGGTGAGAAGGTCGCCCAGCAATTGGGAGTACCGCTCGCTATTCACGAAGAACGTGATTTCGAAGACGGGGAGCACAAGACGCGCCCACTTGAGAGTGTGCGAGACGACGACGTCTTTGTCGTTCAGAGTCTACACGGTGGACCCGACTTCAGTCCTAATGACAAGCTGTGCCGTTTGTTGTTCTTCCTAGCCACGGCACGCGAGCATGGTGCGAGACGCGTTTTTGCTGTCGTGCCGTATTTGGCCTACGCAAGAAAGGACCGACAGACGAAGACGCGCGATCCTGTCACGACTCGTTATATGGCTCAGCTCATCGAGGCGGTAGGTGTCGATGCCATGGTGACATTAGATGTCCACAATATCGTTGCATTTCAGAATGCGCATCGCTGCCAAACCGTGCACTTGGACACGCGAACTCTATTTGCTTCGCGCGCCGCAGAACTCGTGAGCAATGAAGATGTTGTTGTTGCTTCGCCGGATCCGGGTGGCGTGAAGCGGGTGCAACTTTTTCGGGAAACCCTTGAGGCGATGCTGGAGCGCCCGGTTGGTAGCGCCTATATGGAGAAACGGCGCAGCGCAGGCCAGGTAAGTGGCAGTCAATTGGTTGGCGATCTCGAAAGCGCGACCGTGATCATCGTGGACGACCTCATTAGTAGTGGTGGAACGATAGTTCGCGCCGCAAAGGCCTGCCAGGAGCATGGTGCGAAGAACGTCTATGCATTTGCCGCGCACGGCTTGTTTGTCGGCGACGCTGCCAGGGCGCTGGAACATGACTGTATCACTCGGATTATTACGACAGATACAGTTCCTCCATTCAGGCTGGGACCAATCATCCCCGATAGGATCGAAGTTGTCAGTGCTGCCCCGGTTTTTGCCGATGCGATCCGTCGCCTGCACACTGGCGGTTCGCTGGTTAGCCTCCTTGCTTGGCCAGAGTAGCCAATGCCTGTTCCGAAATGCTGAGATATTGACGGGCTTTGGGCAGCCACTTTGTCGGCTCACGTGGTTCAGGCAATAGAAGATGTGCAAGACACTGTCGCGCTCGGAGTAGACCGCGATAAGCCTCATAAATAAGAAGGACCGCCTCACGGGGCTTCTCGCCCAAACCAGTTTCAATGCCGTGGATGAAATGGGGTTTGATCCAATTAGCGCCCAGCAACTCACACTCAAGGCCAAGAAAAACCACTTCGTCGAATGGGTCGACGGACCTGAGACGCTCAGAGAATTCCAAGCAATCAATGACGACGGGTGGCTCTACGAGACAGACGTGCTCAGGTCGAAGATCACCGTGCCCCTGAATGACCTTGCCGTCATAGACGCGCTGCACGAGCGCCTCGCGATAGAATGACAGTGCCTCTTCGAACGCTGATAGTAATCGAAGCAGTCGGCGACCTTCCAACGGGAAGCGCCGATCGGTCAAGATGATCCGGTTCTTAGATTGCTCATGGGCAAAGTGCGCGACGTAGTCGTGTGCTTCCAATCTAGCCCGAGGGACACGTCGATAGAAATCGACCAATGACTCAACCAGCCGCGCCAGTAATTGTCGCGTAGGCGGTTCGGAGTGGTCGCCACGCATTATTATCTGGTTGAGCATCCGGTCCTCTGGCAGCCGTCTCATACGTACCAACCAATCGACAATGATGCCTTCGCCGTCGAGCGTAAACGCACCGTTGTGATCGCACGTTAGTGGTACGGTACCCAGGTAGACGTCGGGCGCCAGTCTTCGATTGAGACTCACCTCCGCGTGGCTGTTGGCTTTACGTGCCGTGAGGGTCGAAAGGTCCTGAAAATGATTCTTGACTCGTTTCTTCAGTTTGTAGACCTCAGTTGTCGTCATAAAAATCCAAGATTTGCTGGTTTCTCTGACGTCGATTGGTCCGGTGTTGTACGGGTAACTGCTGGGATCGCTCAGAAATCCGATGCACTCTTCAATAGTCATGCTCGCGGCCTCGTTCGGACCGCGTTCAGTGGGTGCGTAACTTTGCGATGGATTGATGCAGGACATTGTTAAGTATACGAGGTGTCACGCTGTCAGGCAGCATTGACCCTGATCAATGCTGCTCGGAGTCTGCCGCCCTTTAGTTTCCTTGAATTTGGCGCTGAGCAAAAAGCCAAAGGGCCATGGTCGAACAGGGCAGGCTTGAAGTGCCGAAGACGTTGACGATCGGCAGTCAGGAGTTGGAAGGTATCCTGGTCGTGGTCGAGCGGCCCATTGGCCTTGTCATATTTGCACACGGTTCCGGATCAAGTCGCTTCAGCCCGCGTAATGCCTACGTCGCGAGGGAACTGCAAAAGGCTGGCTTTGCAACCTTGTTATTTGATCTGCTGACCGCGGACGAGGCGAGAGCCCGTGCCAACGTGTTCAATGTGGCCTTGTTGGCCGAACGCGTCATTGACGCCGTCAAGGCGGCGCGGGTGAATGCTGCAACCAGCGGGCTACGCATCGGTTTATTTGGAGCAAGCACTGGGGCAGCGGCCGCCCTCGCAGCGGCTGCAATTCGCCCAGACGATGTTGCAGCAGTCGTTTCACGTGGCGGTCGCCCCGATCTTGCCGCTCCGTATTTGAGCGAAGTTCGCAGCCCGACCATGCTAATTGTGGGTGAAGCGGACGCGCAAGTCGTTGCGCTGAACGAAACGGCGTTGGATCAGCTGAATTGCGTCAAGGGTCTCAAGACAATAAGAGGTGCGACACACCTATTCGAAGAGGAAGGTGCGTTGGAACAGGTCGTCGAGGAAGCGCAGTTTTGGTTTCGCGCACACATGGAGGCCTCGGACTTTGATCGGTTCTAATCTGTTCAGAGATAGGGTTGAGGCTGGTCGACTTCTCGCCGATGAAATCGAGCGGCGGAACTACGTCGATCCCGTTGTTTTGGCTCTGCCGAGAGGCGGCATTCCGTTGGCGGTTGAGATCGGGCGCAGGTTGAACGCGCCAGTAGACCTAGTCCTCGTCCGAAAAATCGGCCATCCGCTTCAGCCGGAACTTGCGGTGGGTGCTGTTGTTGATGGCAAGCATCCGGAGATCGTTTACAACGACCCGGTTATTGAGATGTCAGGTCTGACGCGGGCAAGCGTTGACGACCAAGCCGCCTCGCAGCTGGATGAGATTGAACGTCGCCGGCGGCTTTACTTCCATGATCGTGACCGAGTAGAAATTGCTTCACGAACGGCTATCGTAGTGGATGATGGTATTGCGACGGGCGCGACGGCGCGGGCCGCTCTGCACGCGTTGCGCCGAAGAGCGCCTAGGCTCCTCGTGCTGGCTGTTCCTGTTGCTCCGGCCGACACAGTTGCGGAATTGAAATCCGAAGTTGACGACTTGATCTGCCTCTCCCAACCGGATCCTTTTTTTGCGATCGGCGTACATTACCGCGACTTTCACCAACTTACGGACAACGACGTGATCGTTCTTCTTGCTGAGACTGATTCTTTGTCGGAAGTGCAGGCAGCGTCGTCAACCGAATAGCGTCTGCTCGGTTCTGCCTTTTGTAACGTTATTGCCGTTCCAATTGCGATTTAGGTCTATACGCTCGGCATCGTAGTCGGAGCCGAGCATCCGAGCCACCGCCTCGCACGGTTTTCAACGACATATCCGATGCGGCATGCAACTTCGATGGTGACAGCTTGAAGCAATAATTCGGCAACGTTGACGTGCATCAACGCGGTTCTCTGCCAGTTTGAACCAATAGTAATAAGCGAGACGGTTGGGCGCCGCAGGGAGGAGAAAGTTCAATGCACCCCGCAGTTGCCGAGTCCAATGCCAGTTACGTGCATGGTATCAGTTCACATGCGCTCGTCGGACAAACGATTGGGGATTGCTTCGACGCTTGCGCCAAACGCTTTCCTGACAATGATGCTCTGGTCGTTCCTCATCAGCAGGTCCGTTGGAGCTATGCGGAACTCAAGGAGAAGGTTGACGCATATGCGGCCGGCCTGATTTCCCTCGGCCTCGAACCAGGTGACCGAGTTGGCATATGGGCGCCAAACGTTTGGGAGTGGGTCGTCACGCAATTCGCGACGGCCAAAGCAGGACTGATCCTCGTTAACATCAACCCCGCGTACCGGCTCCCGGAGCTTGAGTATGCTTTGGACAAGGTAGGCTGCAAGGCCTTAATCAGTGCGCCGACACACAAGTCTTCTGATTACATTTCGATGCTTGGCGAGCTATTGCCGGAGTCAAAAGACAGCGAACCCGGTCAACTGAAATCGGTTCGCCTTCCAACCTTGCGGTGGCTCGTTCGACTGGGAAAAGACAAGAGCCCGGCCTTCCTCAATTTTGAGGAGATACCGGAGAAGGCTCAAGAACAGAATAATGACCGCTTGGAAGAACTGCGAACACAACTGCAGTTCGATGATGCAATCAATATTCAGTTCACAAGCGGAACGACAGGCGCACCGAAGGCTGCGACGCTTACCCACCACAACGTCGTCAATAACGCTATTTTCACAGGGCTGCAGATGAAGCTCGGTCCTGTGGACCGCATGTGCATTCCCGTCCCGATGTACCACTGCTTCGGCATGGTTCTGGGGACGCTCTGCTGTGTGACACAGGGAGCGACGATGGTACTGCCGTCGGTTGGATTCGATGCACATGCCGTTTTGAAGTCCGTGGCCGAAGAGAAATGTTCCGCACTGCACGGTGTCCCCACAATGTTCATTGCAGAACTCGACGATCCGGATTTTGCAGAGTTCGATTTGTCAACACTGCGAACTGGAATTATGGCCGGTGCCCCTTGCCCCGTCGAACTCATGAAGCGGGTCATGTCCGATATGCATCTGACCGAGATCACCATTGCCTACGGCATGACCGAAACTGGTCCCGTCAGCTTTCAAACTTCGGTGGATGATCCTGTCGAACGCCGCGTGACGACCGTCGGCCGTGTGCTACCCCACACCGAGGTTAAAATCGTCGACGGTGATGGACGCGTCGTGCCCCGTGGGACTCCCGGTGAACTGCTCACGCGTGGCTATTGCGTGATGCCGGGCTATTGGAATGACCCGGAACGAACCGAAAAGGCAATTGATCAGGCGCGCTGGATCGCCAGCGGTGACATTGCGACCATTGATGACCTGGGCTATTGCCAAATCGTCGGACGCATCAAGGACATGTTGATTCGAGGTGGGGAAAATATCTTCCCTCGGGAGATTGAGGAGTTTCTCTACACTCACCCCAAAATCGACGAAGTAGAGGTTTTCGGCGTGCCCGACGAAAAATACGGAGAGGAGGTTTGCGCATGGATCCGGTTGATCGAAGGCGAGAGCGCGACCGCCGAGGAGATCAGGGAGTATTGCAGGAACCGGATCGCGCACTTCAAGATTCCGCGGCATATCCGCTTCGTCGATGATTTTCCTATGACGGTTACGGGGAAAGTCCAGAAGTACATCATGCGCGAAGAAATGGCGAATGAACTCGGCGGGTCCGACGAGAAAGTCGCCTGAGTTGTAGCTTGGGCAATTTCAGAGTCTGAAAGCCGTGCCCGGTGGCCTACACGGATGCTGATTTAGCCGAAGTCAATTGACCAAAATCAAGGTGCTCGCGCCGTCCGCATTGTCGGGTTCTAACTTGTGGAACGTTCTCCAGAACGAGGGCTGGAATGAAAGCTCCGATCGAGTTGGATCCGAGAGCGGCATCTGGGCCGACGTGCTTCCTCAGTTGCGACGGCACCATGAATGAGTCAACGCCGCTCCATGCAAGGGATACGGCTGCACTCGTTGCCGGATACAAGGCAATGGTGCAAGCACGTATGTTTGACGAGAAGGCGATTGCCCTGCAACGGACAGGCCGGCTTGGAACCTATGCGTCGTGTCTCGGGCAGGAAGCTGTCGGCGTAGGCGTGGCACAGCTGATGCAGGAAAGTGATGTCTTCCTCCCGTCATTCCGCGAACACGCAGCGCAGCTTTGTCGCGGTGTCACCCTTCTCGAACTGTTTCTCTACTGGGGTGGAGATGAACGCGGCAGCGATTTCGCGGTTGCCCGCCGCGACTTCCCGGTCAGCATCCCTGTCGCGAGTCACCTTCTCCATGCCGTCGGTGTCGCATTGGCCTTCAAATTGCGCGGCGAACCAAACGTTGCTGTTGCGGTCGCCGGTGATGGGGCAACGTCGAAAGGCGACTTCTACGAGGCGATCAATATGGCAGGCGTCTGGAACGTACCGGCCGTCTTTGTCATCAATAATAATCAATGGGCAATATCGGTCCCACGCGAAGAACAGACGGCGGCAGATACGTTGGCGCAGAAAGCGGTCGCGGCAGGCCTACCAGGGGAGCAGGTCGACGGCAACGACCTCGTCGCGGTTCGCGAGGCGATGGATCGGGCTATGTCGCGCGCCCGCGCCGGCGAAGGCGCAAGCGTCTTGGAGTGTGTGACTTATCGCCTTGGTGACCATACAACGGCCGATGATGCCTCCCGCTATCGCGACCCCGATCAGGTTTCCCTCCACTGGCAGGATGAACCAATAAGCAGATTGCGGGCCTATCTCATGCACCAACGGGCATGGTCGAAAGAAGAGGAGCGCAACCTCATCGAGACCTGTCGACAACAGATCGAGACATCTTCGGAGGCCTACCTGGCCGCAGAAGCCCAGGACATCTCGGAAATCTTCACCAATCAATTCGAGGAACTTCCTGACGAGCTGAGGCGCCAGAAAGCATCGCTCATCCAACTGGAGGGGACGTAGAATGCCCGAAGTGACAATGGTCGAAGCGGTTCGCTTGGCACTGTCACGTGCGATGGAGGATGACACCGAGGTGGTTATCCTCGGGGAAGACGTGGGCATCGACGGCGGCGTATTTCGCGCAACGGATGGATTGATACAGCGGTACGGTTCCTCTCGTGTTCTTGATACCCCATTGGCAGAGCTTGGTATTACGGGCGTCACTGTTGGTCTTGCGACGCAAGGTTTCCGCCCGGTCGCCGAAATTCAATTCATGGGCTTCATCTATCCTGCAATCGACCAATTGGCGAACCATGCCTCGCGACTGCGCAATCGGACACGTGGCAGGTTGACATGTCCAATGGTGTTGCGGGCGCCGTTTGGCGGCGGTGTTCACGCACCGGAGCATCATTCAGAGAGCATGGAGGCGATGCTTGTGCATATTCCTGGCCTAAGGGTGGTCGTACCGTCCTCTCCAAAAATGGCATACGGTCTTTTGTTGGCGGCTATTCGGGATCCTGATCCAGTCGTCTTTCTGGAGCCCAAGCGACTCTACCGCTCCATCAAGGAAGAGGTCATTGATGACGGACAGGCCGTCCCGCTGGATGCGGTTCAGGTCCTGCGCCGTGGGCGCGATGTAACGTTGGTGACGTGGGGTGCGAGCGTTCTCGAAGTTGTCAGAGCGGCAACAAACCTCGCCGAATTTGGTGTCGACGCGGAAGTCTTGGACGTCGCCACGTTGAAGCCCCTTGACGCAGAAGCCATTCTTACTTCTGTGCGAAAAACAGGCCGCTGTATCATCGTTCACGAGGCACCTCTTACAGGAGGGTTCGGCGGTGAGATCGCCGCACGTATTGCAGACGGTGCGCTGATGTCACTGCTTGCTCCAATCAAGCGTGTGACAGGCTTTGATGTTGTTGTCCCGTTGCCAAAGCTTGAGGCTTTCAATCTGCCAACAGTTGAGCGGATCGTGCGCGCGTCCCGAGAACTGATGGAGTTTGCATGAAAGTATTCCGATTGCCGGACATTGGGGAGGGGCTTCAAGAGGCAGAAATCGTGTCATGGCATGTCTCTCCTGGCGACCATGTCGTTTCTGATCAGCCACTTCTTGCCATTGAATCGGACAAGGCCGTTGTTGAGATCCCTTCCCCTTACTCGGGAACTATTGTGACGCTGCACGGAGCGGTGGGAGACATCGTCCGCGTTGGTGCTCCGCTGGTCGGATTTTCTGATGAGGCTGGCGCAGACGTCGGCGCGATTGTTGGCGAACTCGGAACCGACAAAGCCGCGGCTGCCGTCGAAAAGTCTGTGACATCACCAACAAGGACGGAGACAATCTCGAGGATTGCAGCCGCCCCAGCCGTCCGAGCTCTTGCAGTAGCGCGAGGTCTTGATCTCGCTGACGTGCGGGGAACCGGGCCCGGTGGTACAATTTTAAGATCCGATGTTGATGCCGCAGTCTCGGGTCCCGAGACGATGACGGGCTTCGAACGCCTGAGGGGTGCTCGTCGCGTGATGGCGTCAAACATGGAACGGGCCGGATCAACCATCGTCCCCGCAACTGTCACCGATCTAGTCGATGTAACAAATTGGTGGCGAAAGGGCGCGGACATTACATGCAGAGTACTTTCAGGGGTAGCCACTGCGGCGCAACATGAGCCGTCTTTAAATGCGTGGTATCATGCAGCTACGCTTTCCAGAAAGCTGCACCCGTGCGTCGACATCGGTCTGGCCGTGGATGCACCGGAAGGATTGTACGTGCCAGTCATCCGCGATGTGGCAACGCTCAGGGAGAGCGAGATCCAGCAGCGTGTCAGTGAAGTTGTGGATCTGGTGCGAATGCGTGCATTGACTCCGGAGCAAGTTCGCAATCCGACGATAACGGTTTCGAATTTTGGAAGCATTGGCGGACGACATGCTCATCTTGTGCTTCTCCCGCCGCAGGTTGCAATCATCGGAATCGGTCGGGCCGAAACGTCCCTTCAGTTGATTGATGAAAGAGTCACGGAACGAACAATGCTGCCGGTATCACTCACCTTCGACCACCGGGCCGTGACAGGGGGCGAGGCCGCCCGCTTTCTGGCTGTCATGCGTGATCACCTGCAGACCAAAAAAAATGAACCTCGAACGGCGTAGTGCCTAGAATGAGAAGGATTTGCCGATGACAGGTTTGTTTCAATTTTCGGATGATCTGGGGCCGGCCAAGGTTATAGGGATCTACGAACCGCGCGTACGGCTTAAGGCAATTCTTGTCGTCGATAATGTCGCTGCCGGTCCTGCGATTGGCGGTGCAAGAATGGCGCCCGATGTTTCGCTTGAGGAATGTTTTCGGCTTGCCCGTGCCATGACGCTGAAGAATGCCGCAGCCGGACTACCGCATGGTGGCGGCAAATCGGTCATTTTTGCCGATCCCCGTATGCCGCACGAAGAAAAAGAGCGGATGGTTCGGGCCTTCGGTCGCGCCATTGGACAAATAACGGACTACATCGTTGGACCGGACATGGGTACGAACGAAGAGTCGATGGCATGGATCATTGACGAAATTGGTCGGGCAGTGGGACTGCCGCGGGAGATTGGTGGCATTCCACTGGACGAAATTGGAGCTACTGGTTTTGGGATCTCGATTGCGGCGGAGGCCGTCGCTGCAGCGGGCCACACCGATCTTGCCGGTGCGCGCGTTGTCATTCAAGGTTACGGTGCCGTAGGCCGTCATGTGGCCCGTTTCCTTGCCGATCGCGGGTCCATGATTGTGGCCGTTTCCGACTCACGTGGCGCGACCCACAATCCAAACGGGTTGGCTCTGAACGATCTCGACGTTCACAAGCAGGGCACAGGCAGTATAAGTGACTTCGGTGGAGGCACCGCAATTACACCTGAACAGCTCATTGGCCTCGATTGTGAAATACTCGTGCCTGCTGCGCGACCCGATGTGATCAATGCTGAAAATGCCGGCAGAGTGCAAGCAAAGCTTATTTTGCAGGGCGCTAACATCCCCGCGACTCGCGAAGCGGAACAGATCCTTCACCAAAGGGGTATCCTCTCTATTCCCGACTTCGTAGCGAATGCCGGGGGCGTCATTTGCGCCTCAGTGGAATTCCACGGAGGCAATGAAAAACAGGCGTTTGATGCTATTGCCGAGAAGATCAGCCGAAACGTTGCAGAAGTTCTCGCGATAGCAGAACGCGACAAACTTGAGACCCGGACGGCGGCTGAACGCATGGCGACAGGCCGCGTCGCGAGAGCAATGAGCTACCGCAGAGTCTGAGCATTGGGCCAGATCGTCGATCTCGCCTGGATTGGAAGGCTGCTTGTACGGACCGACTTAATCCCGTGAAATGTGGCGCGTCACGACGTCGGTTCATGACATCGATCAAAGAAAAATAATTACGATGAGGAATCCAACGACTGATGATTGAAGCGTCAAGAGATGTAGGGGCGCGGTTGAACGATTATTGCGGAGGGTGCCATGTTGCCAAGAGTGCTTCTGTTGTTTGCTGTCTCGCTATCGCTCACAGGTTGCGTCGATTGGGTCTTCGGCTTGAGTTATGACCAAACCGAAGCCGGTAAACTGGAGGGAAAACTCGTCGTTGAATGGGTCGATCAGGATAAGTTTCTTTTCATCCCAGATAAGGAGAAGCCACTCGTTTTTCGGCGCAAGAATGGTGAGGTCATACAACCTGAGCAGATATTCACCGACGGCGGATCGGTTCCACAAGCACTTCGTGCGGTGAAAAGCTACTCCCCATGGGGTTACGCGCCCGCATTTATAGTCCACGATTGGCTTTTCGTAATGAAGCAGTGTGCTCTACCCGGTCACGAAAAGTACAATGTAGATAAGGCAGCCATCATCATGGCCGAGGCCATGAAGACGGTGATGGAGAATCCCAAGTATGGCGGTTCAAACAAGTTGGTCCACTATTCGATGTATCAGGCCGTGCGTTCTCCAGTCGCGCAAGACTACTGGGACAACGGGAAATGCGAAACACCGACCGGTCGGCGTGATGCAAAATCGATGTCGATAAAGACGTTGCGCGAGGTTGCGCCGGTTGACGATTCGCCCCCACCGCGCCCTCGGTTTGAGATTTCATTCTGAAATTTCTGACAATTGATTGGCGCGTTCCAACAATCGCCGGGCAACATCAGCGTGCTAGGGAATATCGCGTTCAGCGCATACGTTCTTTGAATGTGCGGGCAGTCAGCGGCCACAATCCCTTAATGTCGTCGGGAAGTTGCCCGATGACATCGGAAATCTCGCCGGGGTCGAGATGATGGGCGAGAAGCGCAAAGACACTTAGCGCCATCGGTTCCGGTGGCATACGGTGCGGCAACAAGCGCAGCGTCAGAGCATCTAGGAAATCCTGACGCGACGAGATCTCCTTGTTCGGAACATGTCTGGGTTGCCAGCCTTCGTAGTAGATGCCGCGAATGAACGTCGGCAACTGTGCAGCGAGTTGAACGCCTTCGTCGACCGTCAATCGATCGCGCAGTTGGTGTAGGACTGCGCGTAAGACGCTGAGTGCTTCGGTCTCATCGGTCAATCCGGCGTTGATCGTCAATTCCTTGAGCCATTCCTGCGTCTGCTGAACGGCGTGCGAGACAGTTGATGGTATGGACATGGCGCAGACCCCTTCAAGGCAAAAAAAGTGCGCTTTCCTACTATATGAGCTTGCCGCGCGACGCACCGCATTGATTCCGCTCAATAACAGTCGGCTGTTGGAAGAGCTGAAGAGCATAGCGAGTTGGTTTTTTGATGCTGGGTCCATTGAGCGGGGCCAACGAATTCGAATACGCCGTTACAGTGTCTGCTCACTGCAGTTCACTCTCGGGAACAAGCCAGCGATGCCGCATCCTTTCAAGGGTTTCGGCGATATCTTCGGCGGCCACTTCTACCAGATCGGTGTGACCAAAACTCTTAGTGTAGTCGAAAACCGAAATGAACTAGGGGCGCAATATGGAAAAACTGATTTCGTCCCACTCCACCGGTTCAAGTTGTCCCGCTTGCAGGATGCGCTTGGGCACAAGATTGCCAACTTCCGATATTTCTTTGGCGTCATCGATGCGTTCCGCAATTGTGGAAATCGAAAGACCTGTGATGGCCATCCAATCCTCGTATGGTACGGTCATGGTCAATGATACCGGGGCTCATTCGAAATGTCGCTCGCCTTTTGCGACACTGCCGCACAAGCAAAGTAGAGCAGCAGTCCGTCGTGAACGAATGAAACGACGGTTGCCTGAGGCACGCCATCGGGTCGGACTGCGGCAATTGTCAGGTCGACACATTGCGAAAGGACTTCCAGGATTGTCTCGTTGAGTTCATGCTTCATGCCGATATGGCCTCGAAAGATTTGAATTATGAACCAGTCAAT
>JBPCWB010000082.1:0-4985 GCA_051009955.1 Hyphomicrobiaceae bacterium
AACATGATGCTCTGCAGATCTGCGGCAATGAAGAACTCATCCTCGATGATCAGAACGCGGGTCGCGATTTCGGCCTCGATCTCCCGACGGGCCGTCATCAGAACCGTCGCGAACGAAGCATCGTCGAATTCAAGAATGCGCGCCGCCTCTTGCGGCTCAAACCCTTCCATCGCGACCAACAAATAGGCTTGTCGGTTTGCGGTACTGACGGCTGCAAGGGGGACCGCCGTTTCGGTTGGGTCCGAGGGATCTGACTGCTGGCTGGCGATTGTCCAGCCAACGGGACCGTTCCAAAGTCTCGAGAGCACACGGTACAACTGAATTCGATCCGGCAGTTTTCCTTGGTCAACCTGCCGCGTGAGCTGCTCCAGTGTCGTCAGCACCAGCGCGTCGCCGGCGCGCTGCGAGTTGGTCAACGCTCGGGCGTAGCGGCGAAGGCCGGGCAGGTGGCTGGAGAACTTGTGCGGCATGCTCATTGGGAGGTTCCGGCAATGGATGGAGGGATCATTAATCACAACTTCAAGTTGCAGACCTTACAAAGGATTTGGTTAGAAAAGCGCTAAAGCCGACCACATCCCCACCCACCAAGTCGACGCCGATCGCCGGAATTCCAACGGTATAGGCCGGTTGAAATGCGCGAGATGCAGATGCACTGCAGCCGTCCTGACCGAGGGGATCTCACCTCCCTCCGACACGACTGCTGGAGCGCGCTCAGAAAATCGAGCCCATACTGCTCCAGCCACCTTGCAAACCTCAGACCGGACGGGACCAGCTGCACATTGACCTGGAGCGACCGACCCGTCGGTCACTCGATCTGCCTGGGTCAACAGCTGCAGGGGCCAATCAATGGGAAACAAAAAGACCGAAGCTGCTGATTTTCCCAAAGAAAAGCTTCGCACAAGCCGATTCACGCATCTCTGGACCGTCGTTGATGAATGACGGCCCCTGCCGAGACCGGCAGGCTGAACTCATGAGGAGAACGTGAGATGCCGGTGCGCAGGAACGTCACCCAAAATCGTCAGCTGGCACACTTTGAACGATCGCCGGTGGAACAGGTCATCGAAAATCTCTGCCAAGCCATTAGAGTGATCGAATTGGTGGCTGATGCGCCCAGTGAATTGACGCCCCACCCCAGCATTATCGCCCGCTGCGAAATTGAAAACGCCATCCGATATCTTGGCGAATACCGCGACGAACTCTCCAGGCCCTAGATACGAAGCGGGCGATCACAGATCATCCTATCCACCTGCGCATTACCCGTTCCCGCGACGCGCTTGCGCCTGTAATAACGAGGCCGACTGCGATTGGTTGATCTCGCCACGACGTTTTGTCTGCAATTTTTATAAAATGCAACATTTTCACGATCGAGACATTTTGCAATAACAGTCGGATTTGCTCCCGAAGTGTCAAAAGAAACAAAGCAGTTCGATTTGACAAACTTCATGAGTTAGTTTGCCATTCCCAACGCGGATCCCGGCCGGTTAGATTGCAACTATCACAAATAACGCCGCTGCGATATTCGAATGGCTGTTTCTGACGCTCTTCTTTCTTGGACTTTATAGTTTCACCGAAGGATATGATCCGATCCGACGATCAAAGCCCGTTAACTTTCAATTGCGGAACACCGGCAAACCGACCTCTACCAGCCGCGGTGACGATAGCCGGCCGTGCGCCCCTGGAACCTTGAGCGACTGGCAAAACTGCGCTCAACGCGGTCATCACCATTGAGCGGCGCCGGACCGTAGTACTGAACGCGGACCTGCGCCGTTCCCTGACGCTTGAACCCCAGCAACTCCGCCGAACGTCGTGAAAGATCAATGATGCGATTATGGGCATAAGGCCCACGATCGTTCACGCGCACGATCAACTGACGACCGTTACTCCGATTTGTAACCTTAACGAGCGATGGCAGTGGCAGTGTTGGATGCGCCGCCGTCAGGCGGTTCATATCATAGACCTCGCCATTTGCGGTCAGGCGACCATGGAACAGGTCGCCATACCAGGATGCAATGCCGGCGCGATCATAGTTCGGCTCAAGCTTGGGATAGTAACGCTTGCCGTTGATCGTATATGGCAGGCCCAGCTTGTAACGACCGCCACCGCGCGGGACGCGCCGGCCATGGCGCACGACCCTTGGCGAATAATTCGCCGCACGATCCGGACCCGCACGCATTACATAGGACAAGTCTGCCGGTCGGGACGACCGCGCGCATCCTGCTATAATGGCGGACATTGCCAACACGGAGACGATACCTAATGATCGACGGGCAGTGCCCGAATGCACGTCTGCATGCGACGAAAACAATTGTGCCATCGTGTAACCCTTTATCTCGTTTCGACAAAGGATCGCAGAAACAATTCAAAGTTGCAGAAAATCCTATGGTGATTTTAAAATCAAATTGTCTAGCAATTGACGATGGAATTAATTATACATTTAAAATAGATTAATTCGAATATTTGGAAAACTATTTTATAACTTGCATAAAATTAGAGGCAATTGCACAATCAAATCGGATCAAATTGCTCGCCGCACGTTGGCGGGATGATATGAACTCTTGTGTAGATTGCATGTGTTGATGTTGTGAGGCGTACCATGTTGAACGAACAGAAGCTTGATCAGATCAAACGACAGCAAGAGCAAGTCGCAGCCTGGCTGGACGAGCAGTGCCCCTATGCGATGGTTGATCAGAAGCATCTCGAGGATGCCACGCCTGAGCGGACGTACTGGCATTATGGATATCACGCCGCCCTGCGCGACGTTCTTCGCTTGCTGGAAGAAGCTGACCACCAGAATTAAGTCTTTTCGTTACTCTGAATTGCGCGCCCTCCGCAGCGAGCGGTCGGGCGTCGACGATGGCCGGCCCGCCCCTCAGCGCTTGCGTAGGCAAGAAAGCTGAGCAACGCATCATGCAGCGACACATTCCACAACGAACGATTTCAGTGATCGCGCGCCGCAGGCCCCGTTACGCAACCTGCGACTGCCAAGAGCAGCTCGCTCAGTTGCATCGGCACTGTTTCTTTTAATCCGGATGGATGATCGACGGTTCAGGCGTGCCCGTCTGCCGAATGCGAATGCGCGCATGCTCAGTCGCAACGCATTGCTACTGGGGCCGCGGCAACGGCCGCGCATAGTCCATGTCGGAGGGAGGCCACGGCTGTGCCTCCTTGAACTGCGGATAGCGCCGTCCGTCACCAAGTTCCGAGCGCACCCGCGAGAGTTGCTCGGACACGGCATGTGAGACGGTCTGGACACCTTGGGCAAAGGAGTCACAAGTGGCCGGCTGATAGTCACAGTAGGACGCAGCGTTTTGCAGCGCGCCGGCAAAACCATCCAGAACCTTGGCCCGGTGGACCTCATTACCTGGCAGAAACAGCAGTCCCACTGCGCAAACCGATGCAAATTTCGTCATCGACCAGATCATCAGACGGACTCCAACAGTTTGTCTTGGGCTGCGCACCGTCACCCCATGGATCAAGGCACCTATTCTCGATGCGGAAGACGCGTCTGCAGCAATCGGCTTCGGCGGCTTGCAATGATCGTGCCCTTCGTTAAGCCGGACTATGGCACGGGCCTCCTCCACTTTGCGTTAAGGAGACCGTTACAATTTTATCTGCACCACAATTCGCAGACGGCATCGCGAGGTTCTGTCGCTCAAGCCATACCGCGCCATCGATGGAAGAATGTTGCAGCAACACCTGACCATGGCCGACAAGTGGTCTAAACGCTGGGAACTGCTGGATATGGGCCCTGCAAACCGAAGACTGCTGTCAACTCGGCGATCTCGGTATCGCATGGGAAGGGTTGCGGTTTTGGCAACAAATCGAGAATAAAGTCATCGGCATTTTCGCGGCCATACCATTCGATGCTTGCGCCATCGAGGTGTTGTTCATCGCTGGGCAACACGCCAATGACGATTTCGGCCCGCGATATGCCGGCGCAGGCGATGGCCTTCAGCCGACGTTGCTCGGCAGCAATTGTAAATGCGATTGTCTGCTTCCAGGCAAGCCACCTCTTGAGTTGGCGCACCTGTCTGTCACGCCGCTCTCCGGGACTTTCGAACCGTATCGACAGACGGAAATTGCCCTCAGGCGAGGCGACACGGAGTTGCGTCTCAATACGTCCAGGCCGGGCATCTAGGGCCATCCCGTGGGCCCGCAACAAATCAGCTTCTACGCTATTACGAAATTCCGTCATCCGGCTCACATCTCGACCGATCCTGCAATATAGCAACGCGAGCGGCCAGGACCGACCCCGCTAATCGACCGGCCCTGGCCTAAATCGGGCGAGAGTTGTCGAAATACTCACCCACTGTCAAACTTCCATATTCGCCTGTTGTCAAGCTGATGTGAAGTGCAGATGACAGATAAACGCGC
The DNA here is from genome assembly GCA_051009955.1 of Hyphomicrobiaceae bacterium. Classification (GTDB taxonomy): domain Bacteria; phylum Pseudomonadota; class Alphaproteobacteria; order Rhizobiales; family Hyphomicrobiaceae; genus Tectiglobus. The sequence goes on from JBPCWB010000082.1 coordinate 4,375, forward strand.
GAGTTTCAGCGCGACGATCGTTGTGCAGTCGTGAGGTCCGCAGTTCGGATTGCCGTCAAACGTCTTATTGCGCAAATACTGTACGCAACAGCCTGTTCAGCTGAAGTGAATCTTTTCTGTCCCGCGGAGTTGGCATCGCGAGCTGGCCATCCGGCGACCAGCGTCGTGGCACTACCGGCAACTCGCCAGACGCACGAGCCGGCCACCGCTTGGGAACCGGCATTGAGTCAAATTCAGTTGACCGGACTCCAGAGTCCCACAAGTTCCGGGTGACAGGATCAGGTGAGCGGATTTGGCGATGTCGCGTCCGGTGCCATGCGCACATAACGACCGTGTAAGTGCGATCATTGGGAGGATAGCGGTGGACAAACCGATCCTCAACTTTTCGTTGACTTTGGTGCTGCTCGCGGCCTGCGGATTGATGCTGTTCCGGCGCGACCAGCTTGGGCACGGTACGAAGGCGTCCAAAAAGGACGCCGATGTCCCACGCGCGACAGAGACCGAGCAGCCTGGGCTGGACATGGGGAAAGGGCTGCTCGGCCCACTGTGGCGCAATGACAAGAGCGATGTTGGGAGTCGCTAAAGTCAATTGCAACTTTAGGTTGTTATAT
>JBPCWB010000083.1:0-3420 GCA_051009955.1 Hyphomicrobiaceae bacterium
AAGTTTCCGCAACTTAGCATGACTTCGGGCTCATCTTTGCACTCGCATTGCCAGTCTCTGCGCACCAAACTACGGCCAATTTCGCCTCGGTCTCTGGTGTCGAAATTCCCTTTCCACGTTATCAATCGCCTTGACGGCGAGAGACTGGGTCGAATTGAGCTTTGGTATGCGCGCGGACTACTGCGAACCGGTCAATGCATCGTCGATGCGCCAGTAGTTCGATTCATTCCAAGTCCACCAACCATAAGTTATTGTTTTCAAATAGTATTCTGGCGTGGTGGAATTGCTCGAAGTTCCCGCGACTTAGCCTGACTTCGGGCTCGTATATCTACTCGCGTTGCCGGTCTCTGTGCACCAAACTACGGCCAATTTCGCCTGGGTCTCTGGCGTCGAAATTCCCTTTCCACTTTGACAATTGCCTTGACGGCGAGAGACCAGTTTGAACGCCCAACTCCTTACGAATGCGGTCAAGTTCTTGATCGAATGCCGAGATGGGCGTGCTGTTTAGCCCAGTCTAGCGGCAAGTTCGACAGTTCGGTCAGACTCAGGCGCGGTGGCAAAGTGCCGTTAACAGCGGCCTTGACAATATCAGGCGCAAGAAATGCGAGCGAGAGTGTCATACGGATGGAACGCTCACTGCGCCCTTCGCGATCAGCCAGCGCTTCTATGCCTTCGACCTCTTCACGGAGCAGCTGGTCGAGCCAGAGTCTTGCCTTGGCGATGGCGAGAATGATGCGAGCCCGTACCTCACCTTTCATGCTGCGGCGCACTGGCAGTGAGCGCTTACTGCTTTCGTGCTCGGAGCAAAGCATTTCGCGGTGGCGTTTCTGGCGGGGAGGTGTCCAATGGATCCGTATGGCCTCGCCATCGGCGTTCGAGCCATTCTGGGCTAATTCAATGGAGATGTTGGTCGCAGACAGTACAACACGGTCAATCATTGCCCGAATTGCATCTCGCGCAACTTGATTGGCTGCGAGATGCTTGTCCGTGTCCGAAAGACGACTCGCAATGGCCTTCTCGATATGGCCTTCGATTGTCTTGGCGGCGATCCGTGCGACCGAGCCGGCTTCGTCCTTGCGGCCCTGAACGAGGACGGACGATACATAATAGCGGTAGCGCACGCCTTTCTTGATCGCGTAGCTCGGTGTCATGCGGTTCCCTTGATCGTCAAACAGCTTGCCGAGAAGCAGGGCATCCGATGCCTGCCAACGCTCCCTGCGACCGCGGCGGTTGGCATCAAGGATCGCCTGAACCGCGTCGAAGAGGTCGTTGTTGACGATGGCCTCGTGTTCTCCAGGATAGCTCGCGCCGCGATGATTGATCTCGCCAAGGTAGGTACGATTGCGCAGGATGTTCATTAGTGGCCCATTGGCCATCGGAACACCGCCGATGCACCGTCCGCTCGACAATTGGCGAATACGGCTGACAATGCCGCGAGACCGCAGATCGCGTTGAAGTGCTGGCAGCGACTTCAGCTCACGATATCTCTCGAAGATCAATTGCACCGTCTCTGCCTCGGATTGATCGACCAAAAGCCGCCGCGCTTCGACGCGGTAACCAAGTGGCACAACCCCTCCCATCCACAGGCCCCTTTTCTTGGAGGCCGCGATCTTGTCTCGAATGCGCTCCGCTGTGACTTCGCGCTCGAATTGGGCGAACGAGAGCAGGACGTTCAAGGTGAGGCGGCCCATCGAGCTTGTTGTGTTGAAAGCCTGTGTCACGGAGACGAATGAGACGCCGTGGCCATCGAAGAGCTCGACAAGCTTGGCGAAGTCGCCGAGCGATCGGGTCAGACGGTCGACTTTATATACAACGACCACATCGACCCTCGATGCCCGCACCAAATCGAGCAGCGATTGAAGTGCTGGACGATCAAGATTGCCGCCTGAGAACCCGCCATCGTCAAAGCGGTCTCGGATCAGCTTCCAGCCCTCATGCTTCTGGCTCATGACATAGGCCTCACAGGCCTCACGCTGCGCCTGAAGCGAGTTGAACTCTTGCTCTAGACCGGCATCCGTCGACACCCGCGTGTAGATGGCACAGCGCGTTGGCTTAGATTTGGTCTGGACCGTCATGCCGATTTGGTCGTGCACTTGGGATTCGTTAGTCCAAAGAAACGACGGCCATTCCAGCGTGTCCCGGTGATAGCCCGGGCGACTTCTGAGAGACTGCGGTAGGTCGTGCCATTCCAGGCAAATCCCTCTTCCAGCACCATGACATTATGATTGACACCATCATGCTCACGCACGAGGACAGTGCCCGGGCTCAAGGTGCGCTCACCGCGCGAGGACAGACCGAGGCTCTCAAGGGTCAGTTTGCCTTTGCTTGGCTGGTCTCTATGCTGTCTTGCGATGCGGCCCAGGATACGGGCCGTGTTGGCATCGAGATCGCCGAATTCGTCCGCCTGAATGCGATAGGCAAGCAGTCGCAAGACAAAGGAGCGCGGCAAATGCGAAGGCAGCGCGCGCCCCGTTAGCGCTCGCCACCGGCCCTTCAGGACCGTTGTATCGCAGTCCTGAAGGGCGCTGATCTGGTTGGTGTTTGGTTGGGTCATCACGCAGTCTTGCCATCGCTGACGACCCAATAGCGGCGGATGCCGGCTTTGTCCTTCGCCGAAGCAACGCCCAGGCCGAATTTCCGCTTGACGGTGCCGAATAGGAAGCCGCGAACGCTGTGCGCTTGCCAGCCGGTGGCCGACATCAATTCAGCAAGAGTTGCTCCGCGTTTGCGGCCAAGGAGGCCGAGGCACATCTGAGTCTTGGTGGTCGGGGTAGTGCGTTGATTGCGTTGCTTGGTACGCTTCGTGGTCATGAAGTGACTCCTGTGTGAGAGCTGCACAATCGCAGCGCTTCCACCACCTCAAGCCTCGCGTATCGTGCGAGGTTCTGACTCCGGCGACTCATACATGTCGTCGCCCTGTTCACACTGACAGCAATGCTTGCTATGGCCACGAAGTCCAGTGGTTTCTGCTGCAGGATCAGCCGGTTGTTTTCAGTGTTTACGGTTTCTGAAAAATGTCAGTCGCTGATTGGGGAATCCGCGAGGTTAAGTTACCGGCGAGGTTAAGGCCACATCGGGCATTGGCCAGCGTTGCGTTGCTCTCAATACGGGCCAATTCCTGCTCTAATCGGTGGCGAGGAAATGAGGACAAAGATTGTCGAATGTTGATCGCTATGAAAACAACACGGCATTATAAGGCTGGGCGCAGGTTTCGTATAGCTCTGACGCTCAAACGACGTCGACTATTGCTGGCTGCGATTATAACGACGCTATCGCTGTTCCTGTTCGGCAATCGTATCGTTGGCCTGGCCTTTGCCGATTCGAAGGGCGGTGCAGAAGTCGCGCAGCCGGGCGACGTCTGCGCCAATGCCGGCAGATGGATCGATGTGAGTAGCCGGCGGAAGCTTCAGCGCGTTCAGG
>JBPCWB010000084.1:0-6265 GCA_051009955.1 Hyphomicrobiaceae bacterium
ACAGGCCGGCATCCGATGCGCGGTCTATCAGCTGAGCCAGATCTGGGGCCGTGGCGCAGGGCGCATCGCGAGCGTTTAGACCACCGCCCCCGAGCTGCAATCACGCGAATTTCGGAGCATCAGATGGAACAACCACGCTGGATGGTGCAGGCGTGGGCTCAGCTGTTTGAGCGAGAGTACGCCGGCGCTCCGAGCAATCCGCAAATTGCGGACTTCTTTCGTGATGCTGGCCATCCTGACATTACACAAGATGATGTGCCTTGGTGTGCCGCCTTTGTTGGAGCCTGCCTGGACCGGGCCGGCCACAGCGGGAGCGGTTCACTGCGCGCCCGCTCCTACCTTGGCTGGGGAACGGCCATTGATACGGCCAAACTCGGAGCGGTTGCCGTGTTAAGCCGCGGCCGCAATCCCAGCGCCGGACACGTCGGGTTCGTCATCGGCGAAAGCGAAGACACGATCATTCTGCTGGGCGGCAATCAGGGCAATGCCGTTTCCGTCGCACGCTTCTCGAAGGATCGATTGTTGGGCCTGCGCTGGCCCGCGCAAGGCGACCCCCAGCCGCGACACCAGACGACTCCGTTGTTTGATATTGCGTTGGCGCACGTCCTGGAGATGGAAGGTGGTTTCTCAAACGATCCCTATGACCCAGGCGGCCCGACCAATATGGGGATTACTCTTGAAACTTATGCGAGTTTTCTGAAGCAGCCGCTGCGCGACGCGTCACACAGCAATCTTCTCGCCAAGCTCAGGGCGATCGACTCGCGGACCGTTCGGGAGATTTATCAGAGCCGATACTGGACCCCCTCCAAAGCAGAACATCTGGCGCCGCCACTGGCGCTGATGCATTTCGATGCGTCCGTCAATCAAGGTGTGCATGGCGCCGCACGCATGCTGCAGCAGGCCTTGAATGTCGCGGTCGACGGTGAGATCGGGCCGATAACACTATCCGCAGCCGGCACCAGAGACCCGCAACGGACCACCGAGCAGTATGCCGAGGTTCGCCGCAACCGCTATCGCAGCCTGCATCACTTTTGGCGCTTTGGCCGCGGCTGGCTCAGTCGAGTCGACAAGACCCTAAAGCGCGCTCGCAGCATCCGATCATTGCTGTCCAACACCGTTCCCCCTGTTCCACAATCTGAAGGAGATCACACCATGACCACATTCAATGGACAATCGACAGGGCCGAAATTGTGGGGCTCGTCAATGACGATTTGGGGTGCTGTCATTACCACCCTTTCAACAGTCCTGCCGATGCTTGCCCCTGCGTTCGGCCTCGACATAACGCCAAATCTGATCAAGGAGATTGGCGAACAACTCGTGTCGATCGGCCAGGCCCTCGGCGGTTTGATCGGTACAGCAATGACGGTTTATGGGCGCAGCCGCGCATCAGCACCGCTGACTCGGAAACAGGTCAAAGTCAGTGTTTAGGTTGCAGAGTCAAGTGAATGCCACTTGCCGCAATCTGACCATTCACGCTGGGTTCAGGCGACCCCCGCTAAGCATCGTTCCATGATGATGAATTGTATGAGGCGCCTCGGCTTGCTGGTGGCGATGACTATGGTTGTTGCGGCGCTGTCAACGGCCAAACCGTTGAACGCGTCGTCGGAGTCCTGCTTCGACGATTGGTCGACTGCTGCGAACATCGTCAAGAAACACGGGCTCGTACCAGTTGATCGATTGGGAGCACTCACGCGACGCAAGGCCGGCAGTCGCTTGATCAAGACCCAATTGTGCAAGACCAAGGATGGTTTCTACTATAACGTTGTTGTACGGGGTCCCCGCGGCCAACTCAAACGGCTCAAAGTGAACGCTCGCCAGCCGTTCGCGCACGGTGCGATGGTGCAATGACAGCGCCGCACGGCACTCATTTGATCGCCGACGCCTTACTGGTTACACTCGCCTCTGGCCGATGACACTGATCATGAGGAGTTTGAACGTGCGAGCGCTTGTTGTTGAGGATGATCCCGATCTCAATCGGCAACTCGTCAGCGCACTTGATGAGGCCGGTTTCGCAATCGATACCGCGTTTGACGGGGAAGAAGGATATTTCCTCGGCGACACCGAGCCGTACGACGTTGTCATCCTGGATATCGGCCTGCCCAAGATGGACGGAATCTCAGTCCTCGAAGAGTGGCGCCGGGCGGAGCGCAATATGCCCGTGATCATCCTGACAGCCCGCGATCGATGGAGCGACAAGGTCGCCGGCATGGATGCGGGTGCCGACGACTATCTCGCAAAGCCATTCCACATGGAAGAATTGCTGGCACGAATTCGCGCGCAAGTGCGTCGCGCCGCCGGCCATGCCAAAAGTGAGATTGAATGCGGTCCGGTGCGGCTCGACACCAAATCGGCGCGCGTCACCTGTGACGGGCAGGTGGTCAAGCTGACGTCTCACGAATACCGACTGCTGGCCTACTTGATGCACCACAATTCGCGAATCGTGTCTCGGACAGAATTAGTCGAACATCTTTATGACCAGGACTTCGACCGCGATTCAAATACCATCGAAGTCTTTATTGGCCGGCTCAGGAAAAAGATTCCTGCTGATTTGATCAAGACCGTACGCGGTCTCGGCTACCGCATGAGTGTCGATGAGGATCAATCCTGAAGCGGCGGTCGAAGCCATCTTCGACCACGTCAAAGCCATCAGATTCAATTCGCTGGCCTTCCGCCTTTTTGCGGTCGCTGGCATCTGGACACTCATCGTTCTCCCGATAACCGGGCTGATTATCTATTCCGCCAATCGCAGCAACGAGATGCAGTCATTCGACGGCCGTCTCGAGTTGCTGGTGTATGGCATCGAAGCCCAGAATTTTGGTGCCAAAGAACCGGTCAAACCGGAAAACCTTGGCGAGGTGCTGTTTGATCACTCAAATTCGGGCTGGTACTGGCAAATTCAACCGCTCGAAGAAAACGCCGGGCGCAGGCTCGTCTCGGATTCTCTCGCAACCAGCAAGCTGCCATCGCCCTATCAACTCAAAGTCTCACCCGACGATCTTGATTTCCGACGCGTCGACGTCCTTGGTCCGCTTGAGCAGCCGCTCCGAATTCTCGAACGTATTGGGCGCATTGGCGATCCTGAGAACGGGCCGCGCTACTCATTCCTTGTAGCCGGTCCACTCGATTGGCCCGAGCAGAAAATCGCCAATTTCGCCTTTGACATGGCCATCGCGCTCGCAATCGCGGCCATCGGGCTTTTGATCGCGACATTCTTTCAAATACGGTTCGGACTGTTTCCACTGCGGACCATCAAACAAGGTCTTGCGGACATTCGTTCCGGGCAGTCTGAAAAACTGGACGATGAGTTTCCTGCCGAAATCGAGCCGCTACAGGTGGAACTCAATGCTCTAATCGATTCCAACCAGGACATCATTGATCGTGCACGAACGCAGGTCGGCAATCTGGCCCACGCCCTGAAAACTCCGCTCGCAGTCATCACCAATGAAGCGGGCGACAACAGCTCGGAGTTCTCTCGCAAGGTCTCCGAGCAAGCCAAAGTCATGCATGCTCAGATCACAAATTATCTCGATCGCGCCCGCGTCGCGGCACGCGTTGGCACGATTGGTCGCACAACCGAAATTCAACCTGTAATTGAATCTCTGCAGCGAGCTCTCGAGCGCATTCATCGAGACAAAGGCGTTTCGATCACTGTGATCGGAACAGAAGAGATCATTTTTCAAGGCGAGCAGCAGGATTTGGAAGAAATGCTTGGCAATCTGCTCGACAACGCCTGTAAATGGTGCACCAGCAGCGTCCGCCTGACAGCTCAGAGAAAGTCACAAACTACTGATTCTGAAACGAATATGATGATCATAGACGTCGAGGACGACGGACCAGGCCTGACGCAGCAACAGCGGGCGAAAATCGGAAAACGCGGCCTTCGACTGGATGAATCGACGCCCGGCAGCGGCCTGGGTCTGTCAATAGTCACCGACCTTGTGACGTCCTACCGCGGGCAACTCAATCTCGACGCGTCGGACTTGGGCGGACTGAAGGTTCGGCTGGAGTTGCCTACGACGCCGCAGCCGACAACCTAGTGCAAACGCGACACTCCGACCGGCGCTTCAGAATTCGGACGAAGTTTCGCCCGAATCTGGTTGGATATGAAAGCTGTATCGCTAGGGGTGGAGTGCTGTACAGTCCACAGCTTGGTTCGCGAGGGGAAATTTCATGCAAAAGTCTGCTTGGACAACGGGTCTGACATCCGTGTGCGCCGTTGCATTGTTGTCAATGGGACTTGCCGCGTGCGGACCAAACGGCCCAAACAAGGCCGACACCGGCTTGGCCGTTGGCGCGATCGCTGGCGGACTGCTGGGCAATACGGTCGGCAAAGGGAATGGCCGAGTTGCTACGACTGCTATCGGCGCCGTTATCGGCGGGATCGTCGGCAGCGAAATTGGGCGCTCCCTGGACGAACAGGACCGTCGCATGGCGCAACGAGCGGAATTCGATGCATTGGAGCGCGGTCGGTCCGGGGAAAAAACACCGTGGCGGAATCCCGACTCGGGCCGTTACGGCGAAGTTATCCCAAGCCCGCCCTACAAGCGTGGGCAGGTTGATTGCCGCGACTTTACGCACAAGATCTATATCGATGGCCGACCTCAGGCCATGCGCGGGACCGCCTGCCGCAATCCAGACGGAACATGGAGCAACGTCGGCTAGTCAAGCGACGGACCACAGCGCGTCGACCGGCAATCGCTGTGGTCTCCACGGCGATTGTTTTTTGTGACTGATCAACGCACTGAGTGCCCCACTAGCACCAATAATCCTATATATCTGTAGGCAAGGTGGACCGCGGCCAAACCGGTACGACGGGACGGGTGAGACGGCATGACAAGGAAGCAACAGCGTGGCTTGTTGATCGGCGGCGGTGCCGCCGTTCTGGCGCTAGCCTTCGTGCTCGTTTTATTCGCCATGCGCGGCGCCATCGTCTACTTCTATACGCCGAGCGACGTGACCACGAAAAATGTCCAGCCCGGGCAGCGCTTCCGCCTTGGCGGCCTGGTGGCAGCGAAGTCGGTCCAACGTGGCGGCGGAACGAAGGTCTCATTTGGCGTGACCGACACCCTTGAGACCATCAACGTCAAATATGATGGTGTGTTGCCCGATCTCTTTCGGGAGGGTCAAGGGGTGATCGCGGAGGGTATTTTGGACGGTGGTGGAGTGTTCCAGGCGGACACGGTGCTTGCCAAACACGATGAGACCTACATGCCGCCGGAGGTTGCCAAGTCGCTGAAGGAAAAAGGCGTCAAGCTCGGCCAGGGCGCAACTCACCCCGGAACAAACTAGGCCGCCAGCGCCATGAGATCTGGTGAGGAAAGGCAAGGGACGCCGTGATAATCGAACTAGGTCATTTTGCACTGCTGTTTGCTGTCGGAATCGCCATCGTTCAAATGGTCGTACCCTTGTATGGCGCGCGCGTTGGCGACGCACAGCTGATGCGCGTCTCACTGCCGTCGGCTGTGACCCAATTCGTGATGATCGCCATCGCCTTTGCGGCCTTGACCTACGCCTACGTGACCTCGGATTTCAGCGTCGAGAACGTTGTCCGCAACTCGCACTCCGCGAAACCGCTCATCTACCGCATTTCGGGCGTTTGGGGGAACCACGAAGGCTCGATGCTTCTGTGGTTATTGATGCTTGCCGGGTTCGGTGCCGCAGTTGCCGTATTTGGAACCAACCTGCCGCTGCGTTTGCGGTCTACCGTTCTGTCCGTTCAATCCTCGATCGCGGTGGCCTTCGGCCTGTTCGTGATTTTGACGTCCAATCCCTTTGCGCGCATCAGTCCGGCCCCGTTCGACGGGCAAGGGCTCAATCCAATTCTGCAGGACCCCGCGTTGGCGTTCCATCCGCCGTTCCTCTATGCCGGCTATGTTGGATTTTCGATCGCGTTTTCGTTCGCCGTAGCCGCCCTCATTGAGGGTCGCGTCGATGCCGCCTGGGCACGCTGGGTCCGGCCGTGGACATTGGCCGCCTGGATGTTCCTGACGCTCGGGATTGCGATGGGGTCGTGGTGGGCATACTACGAGCTTGGGTGGGGTGGCTGGTGGTTCTGGGATCCCGTCGAGAATGCATCTTTCATGCCCTGGCTAGCCGGCACCGCGCTCCTGCATTCTGCCGTCGTGATGGAAAAGCGGGAGGCCCTCAAAGTCTGGACGATCCTCCTCGCCATTCTGACGTTTTCACTGAGTCTGATGGGCGCGTTCCTGGTACGGTCAGGCATTCTGTCGTCGGTTCATGCATTCGCCGTCGATCCAGAGCGCGG
>JBPCWB010000085.1:0-4547 GCA_051009955.1 Hyphomicrobiaceae bacterium
GACGAAGCCCGAATAGGACATTTCGGTTTCGGGAATTGATCGACAAACGTGTCGGCGTGGCCATCGAAGTGCCGACACCGTGGATGACGTTTCAGGATGATCTACGTCGCGCCGGCGTCGACCCTGACGCCATCGAGCGAGCGCCAGACAGAACGATGGCCGAAAATGTCGAACGACTGCGGGATGGTACCGTCGACGTCATACAAGTATTTCAACCTTACGCCGATCAGGCGGTGCAGGTCGGCTACGGCCACATCTGGCATCGCTTTTCCGTGCGCGGTGATATCGGGTTTACGTCATTCTATACCACGCGCTCATTCATCGAAAACGAGCGGGAGACGTGCACAATTCTTGTGAAGGGTATTGAGCGTGCCTTGCGTCGCCTGCAGCGGCAGTCCGCTCAGGTAACGGCGGAACGCATCGCTTCCTTCTTTCCAAACCTGGATGTTGCCACGTTGGCACGGATCATTACAGGCTACCGAAAGGCAAATCTGTGGGCGTTAGAGCCTACGCTGCCGGTCACGGCAATCGTGCGCCTCAAGGCAGCGCTTTTGTCCGGCGGACTAATATCACGCGATATTCCCTATAACAGCTTTGTCGACAATTCGTTTGGTTGATCCGCGCCGGGATCTATCGTTATTGGGAGTGGACCATGCACAGCAGCAGCGAACGGGCAGCTCTACCGGTCACGGACATCGCACCATTTCTCTCGGGAGGCCCGGCCGAAAAACAGCGTGTCTCGGAGATCGTCCGACAGGCGTGCGAGGACATCGGTTTTCTCGTTATCAGCGGCCACGGAATGCCACAGGAAACGGTCGACCAGGCGATCGATCTCGGATTTCGGTTCTTTGATCAAGACACGGAGCGCAAGAACAGGTGGCATCCGCGGGGTACCGCAAAGCAGCGCGGCTATCACGGACTGGCGACCCGGGGTCTGGCATCGACGCTGGACAAGGATGCACCGAAGGATTTGCGCGAAAGCGTCTTTCTCGGACCTGTCGAAGATCACCGTGCCGCATTTGCGCATATTCCCGCAGCAGAAACCGCCTATGCCGAAAACATCATCCCGACCGAGCCAGCGGGACTTGAAGCGGCGCTGATCGACACCTATCGCGCATTCGAGCGCCTTGCTGCCGATCTCATGCGAATCTTTGCCGTGGCACTGGGGCTGCCGGAACACCACTTCCAGCCGCTGATCAACAAGCATTTCTCAATTCTGAGCGTCCATCATTACCCGGCACTGACGGTGGCCCCACAGCCTGGCCAGCTGCGGACCGGTGCCCACACCGATTATGGCTCGCTCACGATTCTTGCAATGACAGAGGCAAACGGTGGTCTCGAAGCACAGCGACCGGACGGCAGTTGGGTTCCCGTGCAGGCCCAGCGCGGCCAATTGGTTGTCAATCTCGGCGACATGATGCAGCGCTGGACGAATGACAAATGGGTCTCGACGATGCACCGGGTCGTCACGCCTGAAAAACTGGGTGATGCGACCAGCCGGCGCCTGTCGATCGGCTACTTCATGCACCCCAATTTCGATGCTGAGATCGCGTGCATACCGACTTGTCTTGCCACGGGCGAACGGCCGCGACATCCGGCCATCACCGCCGGCGAACACATTCGTCTCAAGATTGAGAAGAGCCATAAAGGCGCTTCGGCAACGGCGTCATGATGTGCGGACGGCTTCGCGCATCAATGCATTCATGCGCTCCAGTGTTGGACTGGCATCGAGTGCCATAATCTCCTGGTGAACAGCTCGGGCGCCGCTGGTGGTCCAGAGCCGTTCAGTCAGACTGATGTATTTTTCGTACAGCTCATCTGCCTGATAGGGATCGGCCCAGTCACCGCGATTGGTGTCAGTGGCGGCTTCCAGCGTCTGGCCGTCGATCAGGGTAATGGCGACTTTGGCGGGACGCTGCGCCGGAAGCTTGGCCGACATCGCCTTGCCCTCCCGGATCGTGACCTTCTCGGCCAGCGCAAGAATATCGTCCCGTGCGATCTGGTCGCCGGTGAAGCTGCCAACACCGCTTGAGCCATTCACGATTGTGGTTGCCAGGGAGAAGGGCAGCGAGAATTTGCCGGCGAGCGTGTTCTTCGGATGAGGATCGTCGAGTTCGACGGCCAACGAATAGGTATCAACAGCAATCCGCTGGATATTATCAGCCCGAATTTTCCCCGGATGGTCCGTCTCAATGATGTTGAGCGCGTCAAGCGATGCGTGATTGAAACGGCAGCAGGAATGCATTTTGAAGTAATTTCGCGTCACTTCCCAACGCTGGCCCAATTGCTCGACGACGGCCTCAGGGCAGAAGCTCTCCGAGACAACATTGCCATAGACATGCGCGACGCCGTCCACCTCGCCGCAGAAACCTGACTCGATCATATCGTTGGTCAGGATGCCCATCTGATTGCTCACGCCGGAGAAGACGTTGCGCACCGTCCCGCCCTCAAGCATCGTCCGCCGGCTGGTCGCCAAACCGAGTGTTGCTGCGATGTTGATCGCGGTTTTCATCTTTTCGGAGTCGTAGCCGGCCAGGCGTGCAACGGCTGTCGCGGCGTTGATCGCCCCCCAGGTGCCGTGCGGATGCATGCTGAGCCGTAGCGAAGAACCGATGCCGACACGGGCGCCAACGTCGTAGCCGATCGCAACCGCCGCGATGAAGTCGGCGCCGGTGATCTGCTCCGATTGAGCGAAGGCCAGCGCGGCTGGAACCGTGTGCATGCCGGGGTGGCCCTTGCTGAAGGTCTGGCCCTCATCCATTTCCAGAAACGTCCCCGCCGTACCGTTGAGCAAGGCCGCCTGACTTGCGGTGACGCCCTGCCGTGTGCCAAGCAGCAGCGACGGGCCGGCGCCTTGCATGTTTGCGCGCGTGCGCATGGCGGCCATTTCCGGTTCCGCATTGCCACCCACGATCGCAGCAATGCAATCCGCTATGATCAGCTTGGTTCGGTCCATAACGGCTTGTGGCAATGCTGCTGTCGGTGTTTGCGCAGCAAACCGGGCAAGTTCGTCGAGATAGGTCATAGCGCGGATCCGAGATCCTGGTGTTGTCGCCTGACTGGAGAAGTGGTGCGGGTCAGGACTATGCTGCAACGGTGCGCCTCGCCAACCCTGCCGTCAAGCCTGTTCAGTGCGTACGCTGAGGATCGACCATGAAGAATGTACTCGTCATCGTGCCGTTTCCGATGAGTGACGACAATCGCGCTATGAGACGCGCTCAGCTCGATGCAGTTGAACTCGGTCCGGACATAACGTTCGATTTTGAAAGCGTCCGCGTTGCTCCGCGCAACTACGTCAGTGCCGCCGATATGACCATCGCGGACTTCGGCGTCCTCGAGGCCGGCCTGCGGGCACAGGAGCGAGGCTACGACGCCGTGTGCATCGATACGATGAGCGACTCCGGCGTCGGAGCCTTGCGCTCGGAACTCGACATCCCCATCATCGGACCGGGACGGGCTTCGGTCCTGATGGCCCTGATGCTGGGTAACCGGTTTTCGATCCTGGCCATGTGGCCGCAGTGGCAGCACCTCTACGACAAGACGCTCGCGGACTTGGGATTGGCGCAGCATTGCGTGTCGGTGCGGAGTATCGACGCGACACCGGACAATCAGGCATTGCTCGCCGGTAAGGAAGGGGACGTCTTTCCTTTGCTTGAGGAACAGGCGTTGCGCGCCATCGAAGATGATGGAGCCGAGGTGATATTGCTTGGCTCAACGACGATGCACCAGGCACATGCCTTTTTGTCCAGTCGTCTCCCGGTGCCCGTGATCAATCCAGGTCCTTTGACCTACAAGCTGGCCGAAGCCGTGCTCGGCCTTGGGCTGACGCACAGCCGCAAGGCCTATCCCATGTCAGTTGTTTCGCAGCATGATATGATCCACGCGATGGTCGATGCTGCTCTGAAGACCAAGTCTTAGATATCCGGAATTGCGTCAGCGGCAACGTGCTGCGCGGCAGATTCGCCGGCCAGCGCGCCGAACGCAATTGCCGTCAAGAGACCGTTGCCGGACAGATACCCGTCAATATCGGGCCCAGAGACGCCACAGGCCGCGCCGCCACCAGCAAACAAGTTTGGCAGCACCGTACCATCGGCCAGGCACACACGGGCAGCGTTGTCGATCGCAAGCCCGCCTTGTGTATGGAACAGCGCTCCGGTGACCTTGACCGCGAAAAACGGTTCCGAGAGAGGCGGCTTGGTTGTGAAGTCGCGTTTGTAGTCGTCCAAACGGCGACCGGCTTGGCAGGCGGCGACATCGGCGAAGGTCTGCGCCAACGCATCTGTTGGGACCTGCATGGCTTCGGCCAGTTCCGCCACGGTTGTGCCCTGGCGCACGGCACCGGCCTTCTGTGCTTCCACGAAGTCAGGGAAACTTTGCGCAAAGTCGATCAGCCGTTGATCGAAGACCGACCAGGCGACGTGATCCGGCTGCGCGAGGACCGGCACGGCCTGCTCGGAATAACCGAGATGCTCATTGGAGAACCGTTGGCCGTTGGTATTGACCTGAAAGCCGCCCTCCATCATCAAGGCCCAGGTGATGAGGATGCC
>JBPCWB010000086.1:0-6685 GCA_051009955.1 Hyphomicrobiaceae bacterium
GCCGGCCAAGTGGCAGCCGTCCGAAACCAACTGTCATCTCCTTTCCATTGGACTACGACCGGCAGGCCGATAAACTGCGGCGGCCTGATGTTCTGGCGGACCCGGGGAGATGCACCTGATGGACGACCTACATTTTCAAACAGCGACGCAGCTTGCAGCGCTTATTCGTGATCGCAAAATCAGCAGCGCCGATCTACTTGATTGCTTCCTCTCACGTGTCGAACGCTACAATCCAGAGCTCAACGCAATCATTTGGATGGACGTGGATGGTGCCCGCCGGCGGGCGCGCGATGCGGACGCCGCCCTTGCGAAGGGCGAGAACTGGGGGCCACTCCACGGCCTCCCAATGACGATCAAGGAAAGCTATCAACTCGCCGGATCTCCAACCACGTGGGGAGACCCTGATCTGCGCGAGAATGTGACGGACACGACCGCATTGAGCGTGCAAAGGCTCCAAGGAGCCGGCGCCAACATTTTTGGCAAGACCAACGTGCCACTCAACCTGGCAGACTGGCAGAGCTACAATGCCATTCACGGCACCGCCAACAACCCTTGGGACCTGTCACGCACACCCGGCGGGTCTTCTGGTGGATCGGCGGCGGCGCTCGCCTCAGGCCTGACCGGTCTGGATGCCGGTAGCGACATTGGTGCCTCGATCCGGAACCCGGCCCACTATTGCGGCATCTTCGGCTTGAAGCCGACGTACGGGATTATCCCACCGCGGGGACAGGCGCGACCCGGAGTCGTTGCCCCGGCAGACATCTCCGTCATCGGTCCCATGGCCCGCGGGGCCAGCGACCTGCGCCTTGGTCTTGATGTCATGGCGGGACCGGATCTGTTGCAGGAGGCTGGCTGGCGGCTCGACCTTCCACAAGCAACGCAGGAGTCTCTGAAGGACTTCCGTGTCGCCGTAAAACTGAGCGATCCCAATTCCGAGGTCGATGCGGCCTATGCCGACGCACTTCAGAACCTGGCGGACAAACTCGCGAAAGCCGGTGCGACGGTCAACGACAATGCGCATCCCGACATCGATACCCGGCGCCTCCACGACGTCTATGTGACGTTGCTCAGAGCCGCGACGTCCACGCGGCTCAGCGACGCCGACTTCGCGCAGTGGCTGTCCGTCGCCGATACGCTCGGAGCTGATGACGGTTCGTATTATGCCATGATGGCGCGCGCCAATACGATGCGGCATCGCGAGTGGCTGGTTCTGAACAATGAGCGCCACGCGATGCGCTTCGCTTTTAGCGAGTTCTTTAAGGATTGGGACATTCTTCTTTGTCCCGCGGCGGCATCGGCTGCGTGGCCGCATGACCAGGTTGGCGAACGCCAGGACCGCACCATCCCCGTCAACGGCAAACCAGTGCCGACAACGGATCAGCTCTTCTGGGCAGGCTTTTCCGGTGTCGTCTACTTGCCATCCACGGTCGGCCCGGCCCAGATCCTCAGCTCGGGGTTACCCGTCGGTTATCAAGCCATCGCCGACTATTGCGCGGATCACACGGCCATCCGCTTCAGCGAATGCGTGGAGCGAGAAATCGGCGGCTTTGTGCAACCTCCCGATTTTCCTTAGCGTTAGGATCGCGCTCCCGTTGATCCTCAACACCGAATTCAGAGGAAGGACAGCCACTATGAAGCTCATCGATCTGAGTCGCGAAATCCATCACCGCACGCCAACGCATCCATCACACCCGCCGGTCGTCACCTCCGTTTGGAACGATCACAGTGAGATCAAGAGCGCCGGGCAAACCAAGTTCAGTTCAAAAGCCCTCTATCTCTCCCTGAGCGACCATGCCGGCACGCACATCGATGCACCGTGCCATTTCAATTCGGCCGCCGACGCTGCCAGTATCGACCAGGTTCCGCTCGAGGATTTCTATACCGAAGCCATCTGCCTGGATCTGTCACACGTCCCCCTGAAGCATGAAATCAGCGTCAGTGAGATGGAGACCGCTTTGACGGAATCCGGCCAGGACATTCGCCCTCGTGACACCGTCCTGATCCATATGGGCGTCAATGCCCGGTTATTCGGAACGCCGGGCTATTTGCATGACTTTCCTGGCTTGCACGTTGACGCTGTCCATTGGCTGGCGGACAAGGCCATTACGACATTCGGGGTCGAGGCGATCAGTCCGGCTCCCGAAGGAGAACCGAATTTCAAAGCGCACCTGGCATGCGCCGAGCGCGGCATCACCCACATCGAATGCCTGTGGAACCTGGAAGCCGTTGTCGGCCAGGGCCGCTTCCGCTTCATTGGTTTTCCGCTCAAGATCCGGGGCGGGACGGCAAGTCCCATTCGGGCGGTCGCCGTACTCCCATAGAACCAGTCGGCCAATACCAGACCGAGTTACCGGCAAACTCACAACAGGGCACTTACGCGTGCAGCTTAGCCGCCCAGTATGCTTGTGATCAGCTGTTGTCCCGCCGCCGTCACGAGAGCCCACCAAACCGCCGAGGCGCAGGCGGCACCAATCAAGAACCACGTCACTCGCATGTCAAACCCCCGGGAACGCTATCGAACGATCGGAGCTTTATGCCACTTATAGCCGTTGCGTCCTAGACTTTCGCCGACCTGGTACAATTTCTTCATGTAGGACCGATCGAACGGTTCCTTGCTCTCCGCACTGAAGTCGTCCGGCAGTGTTGCGAGATTGAAGTCGATTTTGTTCTTCTTGGCAAAGCCATAGAGCTTGAGGATATCACCAATCGTCTTCTGCTTGATCAGCGTAACGATCGAGCGCCCGGCGATCGCGATCGTCGATGCCTGCACGCGCTTCCATTGGGGCGCGACGTGCGAATTCGCGACCACGTATAGGCGCAGCTTTGGAGCTTTTCCTTTAGGTCCGCGCAGAAGCTCCAGATTGGTCTCCATCGGGAACAGCACCACATTGTCGACCGTGCCGCCGTCGACGTGCATCTCCTGCCGCAATTGACCATTGACCTGGACATCGATCATAACCGGCGGGAAGACGGCCGGAATGGCGGCCGAGGCCAGGACAATCTTGTGGATCAACTGCAGTGCCTTGTCCGTTCCGACGGTGGCGATGCCGCCGATGTTCCAGATCACCGAACGCTCGGCGTCAATATTCGTTGTCCCAATGAACAGGCGCCGGCCTTTTGCGTGTTCGGCTGCGATCTCCTGCATGACCTGCGTGGTCAGATATTTGGCGATGAGGTTTTGCAGCGGCTCGGAGTCGCCAATGGCAGATCCGCTGATCAGGCCGGAAACAACATTCGATTTCAAAATATCCTTGGTCGAATACAGCGTATAGAACTCCCTAAGATGGGAATCGTACTTCGGGCCAAGAAAGGCAAAGGGCGCCATGAGCGCGCCGGCGCTGACACCGGTCACAACGACGAACTCCGGCCGCTTCCCCTGCTTCGTCCACCCGTTCAGCAGGCCGGCGCCGAAGGCACCGTCTGACCCGCCCCCTGAGATGACCAGCAGGTTCTGAACCTTGGACCGTTTGGGTCCGCTTCCGTTGGCCTGAGCAGCGACTCGCTGGGCACGGAACTCTTTGGCCAGGGCAGCCATGTGCTTAGGCGCTTCGTCGCCCCATGTTCTGAGGTCGCTGCTGTCGAACCCGACAACCGTTGCACTGCTTGTCAGGTTCTGTGGCACCACATCGCGCAGTGACTTGGTCGCACAACCAGTCATGGCAACCAATGCCAGCACACCCAGCAACCGGACGAGCCGTTTGGCGAAACCCGTTGCTTCACTCTTCGTATTCTGAATCGACACGAGCGTACTCCCTCACCGTGGCAGCACGTCCATTAGCATCGAAGCTCAGTGGTCACAAAATCAGCCGTCCTACCTTTGTACGAACATTCACAAAACAATTATCGCGGCTCGCCGCTGCGCCACACTGATCCGTACAACAGACGTACTACGGGACGGGAATATTCAGCCGGCGGCCGCTTGCAAGGCACCAGGCAGGGCAGCCTCGAATAGCGCCAAGTCCGATTCGCGGCCGGCGCTAATTCGAATACAGCGATTGAGCGGTGCGACGCCCGGCATGCGCACGAAGATATCGCGCTTTAGCAGCTCTTGCATCACGCGCTGTGCATAGGCGCCATCACGACGGCAGTCGATCGTCACAAAGTTGGTTGCCGATGGAAGAGGCTCCAGTCCCTGTGCTTTGGCGACGGTGCTAATTCGGTCGCGGGCCGCAGCAATTTTGGCCACCGTCTCGGTCAAATAGGCTTGGTCGCCCAACGCGGCCAACGCGGCGACTTGCGCCAGACGATTGATGCCGTAGTGGTTGCGCACCTTATCGAAGCTGGCGATCACGTCCGGATGGCCGAGACAGTATCCGATTCGCGCGCCGGCCATGCCGTAGGCCTTTGAGAACGTGCGAAAGCGTACGACCATGGGATTGCTGACATCGAGCGGCGGTAAGGCATCCGCCGGCGCCGTATCGCAGTAGGCTTCGTCAAGCACGAGAACGGTGCCCGCCGGCAGATCGGCGATCTCCTGAGCGATGTCCTCGGCGGACCACCACGTACCCATGGGATTATTGGGATTGCTGACATATAGAATCTTGGCGTCTTGTCGGCTTGCCTCGTCCAGCAGCCGGCCGAGATCCTCATGATCATCCTTAAAGGGCACTTTGGTTAGCCGTCCGCCACAGGCCGCAACGTGAAAATTGAAAGTCGGGTAGGCGCCATCCGACGTGATGACCGGATCACCCGGCTCCACCACCATACGGTTGATCAAACCGAGGCCGCCATCGATGCCCTCGATGATCACGATGTTGTCGGGATTAACACCGTGGTGCGCAGCTACGGCATGTTTGAGATCATAGTTGTCGGGATCGCAGTACTTCCAATTCTCGGTCGCCGCCTGCTGCACGGCTGCGACGGCCTTGGGCGACGGCCCGAAAACACTTTCGTTCGCTCCGATACGGGCCTTGAAGACTGCGCCTCGCGCACGCTCCTGCGCTTCCGGACCGACAAAGGGCACGGTCGACGGCAATTCACTGACAATTTTGGTGTAACGCGGTCCGGCCATTTTCGATCCCCGACGTCTGACAGCTGCAGCGAGATGATGGCCTAACGAGGCCCACTAAAGCAAGCAGAGCTCTGCGAGATCGCGGCGCATTTGGGCCGGCATGTCCGCCAATCGCTTGCCACCGATGGCACTCAGATCGTCGGGTGCATCGGCCGGATCCAGATAACGCCAACCTTGAAATGCCCGCCGCGGCGTTGGCCTTACACTGACCAGCTCACGGTCGAGCATAATCCGGCAGGCCTTCGTGCCGTCGGACTTTTGGCCTTCCTCAAAACCGACAATACGCTGCCGCACCTGAATGACGCCGCGGATGACCCAGTAGATCGAGCCGCCATCGAGGATGTCCGCTTGCCGCTTGGGAACCATTCGCGTTGTATGGAAAAGCATCGCGCGGCCGGTCTCGCGTTTCGTCGACTCGAGTCGGGTGCGTTGCCACTGCGCCAAATCTTCGATGGCATCTACGCCCACGCACAGCTTGACGATATGAACCGTCATCCTGTTTCCTCCATGGCGAGCGATGCAATAACCGCTCCGGTAACGACCTGCGCGTCCAATCCGACATGAATGCGGTCGATGGTGCCGGCGCGCGGGCTTGCCAGGACATGCTCCATCTTCATCGCTTCGACAACCGCAATACTGTCGCCTTCGGCAACAGGATCACCCTCATCAACAAATAATTTCGCAACCCGCCCGTTAATTGGTGCACGCACCGCATCTCCGGCATCACCTTCGTCAATCGCGTTGGCATCGTAGATTGGCCAACGAACGATCACGTGATCGAGGTCATGAAACACATAGGCACAGCCGTCCTCCACCTCGACCAGCGGTCCAAGTTCATGCTCCGGCGTCACGAATTCGTCAGAATCGAGCTCAGCACGCGCAGTTCCGGCCTGCTCACCGTCAACGCGGAAACTGATAAGACCCTGTTGCCACGTCATGGTCACGTCGTGCGACTGACCATTGGCAAGGACCGCCCGCGAGATTTGACGAAGACCGCCAAGCTGAAACCCATCGTCTTGCGACCACGGCTCCGCGACGGTGTCCGGCACGTGGGCGAGACGCTCACTCTCCAGCAACGCGCGCGCGCCAGCGGCAATCGCCGTCGGTGACACTTGCGACGAAACCAGCTGCGGCAGGCGCTCTGCGATCAGTCCCGTCCACAGGTCACCGTTGACCACGTCGTCATCATTCAAGAGCGCATGCAGGAACGCCAGATTCGTCTTGACGCCCAAGACGTCGATATCCTCCAGATCGAGCTGCAGCGCATCGAGCGTGGCCCCGCGATCTACGTCGACCCGAATGACTTTTGCGATCATCGAGTCGTAATAGGGCGAGATGACACTACCGGGCTCAACTCCGCTTTCAACGCGCAAGCCTTCGTCATCGAGATAATCGAACTAAACGATTTTTCCGGTGGATGGGGCGAAGTCCGCGGCCGGATCCTCGGCGCACAGCCGCACCTCGATGGCATGGCCGCCAAAAGCGATGTCGTCCTGCTCCAGTGGCAAGGCTTCACCACCGGCTACAAGGAACTGCCACTCGACCAGGTCCAATCCGGTGATCGCCTCGGTTACGGGATGCTCGACCTGCAGCCGGGTGTTCATTTCTATGAAGTACCAAGGTGCGTTCGCGCCGAGATCGCCGCCTTCGACGAGAAATTCGACGGTACCTGCC
>JBPCWB010000087.1:0-3408 GCA_051009955.1 Hyphomicrobiaceae bacterium
TTTTGACGAGATCAGTTTTCCAAATGCCAAATACATGATTTCCGAACGGGAATGGAATTTTTGGATGTCCGCGGACATCCTCAAATCATTGCCAAAAGAGCGCCATGGATTTGCGGTCGGTGCACAACGAAATTTGAAGGCAATCCGTGAAAGACTGTCGACGATCAAAGCCGGTCAAGAAGTCTTATCTGGAATATCTGCAATTGACACGTCCGGACACACACCGGGGCATATTTCCCTGGAAGTCGGTCGCGGCACCGACAAATTGGTCATCCTGGGCGACGCGCTCACCCATCCAGTCATCTCGTTTCAACATCCCGACTGGCAACCAGCATCAGATCAAATTCCAGATCAAGCGGTGGCCACGCGAAAGGTGCTTTTGGACAAGATCGCCTCGGAACGAAGTCGCATTGTTGGCTATCATCTACCAACCCCCGGACTTGGCCGCGTTCGGCGAAAGGGGGCCGCCTACGAGTATCTACCAGGTGCGTAGTAACGTCGAAGCGCATCCGTCTGACGTGGCCTCACAACCCATCTGGCGAGTTGCCGGGACGCCGCCAACCTCCTATCCAACGGATGGGTACCGAGGGCTGATCGACGTCGCCGAATTCGGCAGGATGTGTGATCGCGGCATGCCATCACGATCACCCAGCACCAGGGTCTGAGTGCCTCTTGCCGACGCAATATTGATATAGATCAATCATTGGCGGTGAGTAGAGAGCTCTGTCGACTGCACCCACGATCTCTGCGCTCGAGAATACCAGCATCTGCTGCGATATGCGTATCCATGGCATCGTCATTGGAGCCAAATCCGTTGCCATGGGCGACAAAGACAATGCAAATGTCGCAGGCAACCGTACATGTTTGAGGCTGTCTCGCGACCCGCGACAATAGCGGTCGTTCCGCAACCTGAATGTGATGGTCTTACGGCACGTCGAAATCGTCTGATCAAAAGTCAGGTGCTGTGCCAGCTCGCAGCATATTCGGCAAACTGATACATTCAAAAAATTTGATATGCAAAAAATTTTATGTGATGATCAATTGTCGGAGAACGCCGGGTTTGTGCCGTAGTCAAATTTCACGTTGGACGGCACGCGCGCAATTCCGATGCTCGATTGGTCGAAGCGAATTATGTGTCCACAGGAGGAGCGCATGACAAAAATCAGCAGGCGCAAATTTGGCAATTTGTCCTTCGGCGCCGGAATCACGGCACTGTCTGCAGCATCGATGCCTAACTTCGCGATCGCGCAAGGAAAAGGCAAAGTCGTCATCGTGGGCGGCGGCGCCGGCGGCGCGACGGTTGCACATCTTGTAAAAAAGGGCGCTCCCGAATTGGACGTGACGCTTGTCGAAGTGCAGCAACAGTACACGACATGCTTCTTTTCGAATCTTTTTCTTGGAGGATTCCGTTCGTTTGAATCGATCACGCACAGTTACGACGGGCTCAAGAAGATTGGTGTGAAAGTTGTCCATGAGCTGGCAACCAGTGTCGATCCTGAGAAGAAGACAGTTGCACTCAACGGCGGGACGACTCTCTCCTACGACAAACTTGTCCTCTCACCAGGTATTGACTTCAAATGGGAGTCCATCGAGGGCTATTCTGAAGCGGGCGCAGAGAAAATGCCCCACGCCTACAAGGCGGGCGCTCAGACTCAGGCTCTCAAGAATCAACTCGCGGGCATGAAAGCTGGCGGCACGGTCGTCATGGTGACACCGCCAAACCCATTCCGCTGTCCGCCGGGCCCTTATGAACGGGCATCGATGATCGCGAACTACCTCAAGAAAAACAAGCCGGGCTCAAAGCTGCTAATTCTGGATCCAAAACCAAAATTCTCAAAGATGGCGTTGTTCCAGGAAGCTTGGGAGACGTATTACAACGACATTATCGAATGGCTACCGCCCGATATGTCGGGCGGTGGCGCAAAAAAAGTCGATGTCGGCGCGATGACAGTGACGACAGGCGGCGACGAAAAAATCAAGGCCGACGTTGCGAATATCATACCTGCGCAGAAGGCGGGCACGATAGCCGCCGCTGCGGGATGCACCGACGGCGATTGGTGCCCGATCAATCCGGTGGATTTTTCCTCGAAGAAGGTCAAGGACGTGCACGTTCTCGGCGATGCCTCAATCGCGAAAGCGATGCCCAAGTCTGGTTTTTCAGCCAATAGCCAGGCAAAGGTTGTTGTGAATGCATTGCATGCCGAACTCGCCAGCAAAAAGAAATTCCCAGCGCGGTTCCGAAACACGTGCTGGTCGCTGGTCTCCGACAACGACGGGGTCAAGGTTGGCGCATCCTACAAGGCAGGCGCCGAGGCGGTCGAGGCCACGTCAAAGTTCATCTCGAAACCCGGTGAAGACGCGAAATTGCGCAAATCGACCTACCTCGAGTCGCTCGACTGGTATACCGCGATGACGAACGAAATGTTTGCGAAGGGTTAGTTGCCTCTTGCGCATTCCTCGAGGTCAATCTGCAGAGGTGTCATTGAAGACCGACACCTCTGTGCTTGTCGGTTTTTGTTCAGGAATTTGACGAATGCGACGATGCATCCGTTTAGGCCTTGTGACGACCGTCGTTGTAATGTTGGGCGGCGCGACGTCGGTCAAAGCGAATGAGCAGATTGAATACGGTGAGTACTTGGCTGGCGAATGCACGGCCTGCCACCGCGACGGTGACAATCAAACCATACCGCCGATCATTGGCTGGCCAGTCGATGCGTTTGTCGCGGTCATGGAATCATACAAGAAGGGTGAACGTACCAATAAGGCCATGATGTCAGTCGCCAAATCACTGGACGCCGACCAAATCAAGGCGCTTGGAGCGTACTTCGCAACCATCAAAGCAAAGCATTAGATGCGGGGCGCCATGTTGCTGTGACCTGGATGGCACGAGAGCCTGCACATCCCGTCGACATTCTCCGCTGACCGGCTTCAGGCGACCTGTCTGTAATTGAGCGGGACTCGATTTGGCTTGCGGACATGTCACGTCCAAACAACTCGCAACCCTAATGAACTCCAAACGACCGGCAACCGGCGTCCAGATCCCGGTGTGCCGGTCTCAGGCACGCACAGCAAGTGTCGACATGACCTCGTCCCGCAGACCGTTCGAGCAGGCGGTGCCAGTTTGATTCAATGTCCCTCGGAATTTCCCATCGAGAACGACCGTCATCGGTTCGCGGTTGCGGCGGACCTGTCAAGCTAATACATTCCAATTTATGAATGCAAGATCCGATTGTCGGTTGCGCTATATTGAGCAAGTTCCGAAATTGAATGGTCTTGCAAACACACGCACTGGGCGCGGCAGCAAGAGGGTCCTTCGATGACTGACATTGCAATCGTAGGAATTGGCTGTCGATTCCCCGGCGGCGTCGTTGACGCAAGGTCCTATTGGCAGATGCTCATCGAAGGGCG